>CADCQP010000027.1 GCA_902803535.1 uncultured Bacteroidia bacterium
CGAGACCGCAAGTGACATCTCTCCAGTGTCCAGGTAGTGTGAGGGATTCCAGTTCGCGAAGTCGCAGACGTCATTCAGGTCTTTCTCCGCATGCTCGAGATACCTCTTGTCGCCTGTCATCCTGTAGGCATATGCCGCTGATGCTATCCTGGTCATTGCGGCGCGCGAGACATGGAGGATCCTCTTGTTGCTCTGGTCTTTCTTGTAAACCAGAGGCGCCTCAGCCAGGCCGAAGTCCTGAGCCTGTTGCATCATCTGGCCGTGGAGATTGGCCAGGAGGGGATTCTTCTTGAGGGATTTCCGTATGTCCTTGAAAGTCCTCCCGTTGATGAAAAGACGGGGATGGTTCTGCGGAGTCAGGACTGAAAGGTCAGCCTCATCGAGGCTCTTTGCAGGAGCCGTGACTGCGGTCTTGTTTCCGCCGTTGCATCCTGCCATGAGCAGGGCTGCGATCCCGGCGATGATTACAGGGAAAAATCTGCTGATCAGTTTCATATGCCAGTGGTTTAGTGGGTCTTTCAAATTTAAGATTTTTTATTGTTATTTTTGCATATATTGTCACAATTAACCAAAAAACACAAGTATATCATGATCAGACTCAACTGCTTTTTCAAGGCTAACAACGAAGAAGACTACAAGCGCGCACTTGATGCCGCCGTCACCCTGACCGGCTACTCGGTAAATCACGAGGGGAACATCGCATATGACGTGTTCGAGAGCGCTACACGCAAAGGCATATTCATGATATGCGAGACCTGGAAGGACCAGGAAGCCCTTGACAAGCATTCGGCTACCCCTGAGTTCGGCGAGAATGTCGGCATCATCCAGCAGTGTGGTGAACTGAAGCTCGAGAGCTTCAATTTCTAGATGTCTCTTCCCCATGACGGACAGCAGCAGGGTTATCCACATCATGGGGATCGTCAACCTGACTGACGATTCTTTTTACGGTCCCAGCCGGATTCCGGCCGGGACCGGTCCTGATGTACTGCACGCCAGGATAGCTTCTATGCTTTCCGAGGGCGCGGACATTATTGATCTCGGGGCCTGTTCCACGCGCCCTGGATCGGAACCGGTGGGAGAGGATGAAGAATGGAGGAGGTTCAAGGCGGTCCTGCCTGGAATCCGGAATTCTTTCCCCCAGGCCGTCCTTTCGCTCGATACCTATTGGCCATCGGTGATCCGCAAGGCATATGACCTAGTCGGCCCGGTGATAGTGAATGATGTCACCGCTGCGGGACAAGACTGCGCATATGGCTCCGCCTCAATGCTCGCCACCACGGCGGAGCTTGGGCTTACATATGTCGCAATGCACTGGTCGGGAGATACTTCCATGATCCCTTCTTCGGAATCCGTCGTGGATTCTGTCCTCGGTTTCTTCGAGCGTTTTGCCTCTCGGGCCGAGGCTGCTGGGCTCCAGGACTGGTGGCTCGATCCCGGCTTCGGTTTCAGCAAGACAGTGGAGCAGAATTACGAGCTGCTCCGCGCCCTGCCTGCGCTCAAGGAACGCTTCGGGCGTCCTATGCTGGTAGGAGTGTCGCGGAAAAGTTTCATATACAAGCCCCTGGGCATCACGGCCGCTGAATCGCTCAGCGCCACCCAGCTCGTACATATGTCCGCTCTCCAGGGCGGAGCCGACATCCTCCGCGTCCACGACGTAGCCGAAGCCGTCCGCACGGTCAAACTCTATAGGTTGCTCTGAGGCTGTTGCTCCCCGGACCGGACGCGCCGATTTGGAGACGTCAGGTTCCCGGCAGGACGAGTGGAACCGGCGCCTTGCGACGGCGAGTGTCTGAGGAACGTTATACGCCGTCAGGCGGATAAAAGTTCCGAGTTAGCCGTCGAGCCGGTGCCGCGAAGTCCTGCCCTGTCGTCGACGCATGAGGCGCGTCCCGGTCCGGGGAGGGGCGGATGGACATTGGGAGGAGTGCGTTCCTGGTGAGCGTTCCTGGGAAAGCGCATCCAGCCTACCGCCCCTTTCCGTAGATGAAGCTGGCGGCCCAGGCGAAGATGAAGCTGGAGACAAGGCCGATGAAGCCGTAAAGTGTGGATGAAATCCCGCTGTACATGTTGCAGAGTACCAGGAGTATGATGCTGGCGACGAAGCCCGTGAGGGCACTCCGGGCACCGATCCTGGGTGCCGCGACCCCCATGACGAACAGACCTCCCACTCCGCTGGTAAGCAATCCCAGGAAGAAATTGAACTGGTCCCAGAGGGAGACAATGTCAAAGCTGGCCAGCACAAGGGCCATGCACATTCCCAACAGGCCGACCGCAACGCTCGAAAAACGGGCGAACCGCATCTTGCGCGAGTCGTCCGCCAGGCCTCGGCTGAACCTCGAGTAGAAATCTTCGGAAAGGACCGTGGCAGAAGAGTTTATGTTCGAGGAGAGGGTGGACATCGCCGCCGCGAAAACAGCTGCAATGAGCAGTCCTGCCACTCCGGAGGGCAGCTGGCTCATCATGTAGTGCGGATAAATGGAATCATTGTTCGGCATCCCGACGCTGAGCAGCCCAGGATGGGTCTTGAAGAAGACGAAGAGGGCGGTCCCTATCGAGAAGAACAGGATGGTTATGGGGATTGTGATTATCCCGTTCAGCCATAGGCCTCTTTTAGTCTCGGAAAAATCCTTGACAGTCAAATACTTCTGTACTACCGACTGGTCACTGGAATAGGTCAGGAGCTGATTGGAGAGGCCGCCGAGCACTGTTACCCAGAAAACCGGCTGGGTGAAATCCAGTGCGAAGTCCAGGATGTGGAATTTGTTGTCCGCCACAGCGACGTCCACCATGGTGCCGAGTCCGCCGTCGATTCCCGAGATGATCCAGACCAGGGAGATAATGGCTCCGCCCACCAGCAGGAAACCCTGTATGACATCGCCCCAGACGACGGCTTCAATGCCTCCCATGGCCGAATAGACGATGGTTATGACTCCCATCAGCAGGATGCATAGGTATATGTCCAGCCCGGTGACGGCATTCAGGGCGAGAGAGGGGAGGAAAAGCACTATGGCTATCCTGGCCAGCATGAAAAGGCAGAAAAACACTGAGGCCATGTACCTCGCAGCCGGGCTGAAGCGCTCCTCAAGGTACTGGTAGATGGACGCCACCTTCAGTTTCTTGACATATGGGAGGAAGAAATGGATGACTATCGGTACGACCATGATTATGGCCATGTTGTACATGAACATCCTCCAGTCTCCGGAATATGTCTTGGCAGGGATGGACAGGAATGTAATGGCGCTCAGCGCGGTTGCGAATATGCTGATGCCGGCCGCCCACCAGGGTATCTTGCCGCCTCCCTTGAAGAACTTGTCGGAAGCGTTGTTGCGCTTTGAGAAATAGAAGCCCATCCCGAGCATGACAGCCAGGTAGGCGATCAGGACGATATAGTTCCAGGTCCCGAACCGGGGTTGTTCAACGACTTTGGCAACCACCAGGTCTCCACTCCTCACTCCCGGCCTGGCTTCTCCGCCGGGGAGAATGATGTCTTTGCCGGACCTCACCGCGGTAGTGACCGCAGGGAGCGGCTCCGGGGCCTTGTACAGGGTTA
>CADCQP010000028.1 GCA_902803535.1 uncultured Bacteroidia bacterium
CATCCGAAACGGGCGAGGCGGTACCATTCGGTCCTCTCGTCCACGTTTTTCATGGATTCCGCCCACCACCCCGTCCGGGCTTCCTGCAACGCAGCCATGTCTTGCGGGAGGTCGGTTTTCTCGGGTAGTTCAAATGTCCTTTCGGGAGCTTCGGGGCTGCCGGAGCAGGCCGCAAGGGCCAGTGTAGCGGCAGCCAAGATGACAAGTCGCTTCATATGGATAGTTTGCATATGGTCAGTTTACGGGCGCTACAGTGAATTTGTAGCTGCCTTTCGCCTTGGATGCTTTCGCCGTGAATTCCAGCCTGTAGATCTTGTCTCCCCAGACATTGGTGAACCTCGGGTCGTCCAGGTTGATAGTCTCAATGCTTGCCTTGAATGCCTTGGGGTCATATGTCAGGACTGCTTTCTTGCCATTGGCCTCGATGGAGACTTTCCCGTTGCCCATTACCACGTCGCCCCAGGTCATGAAGTGAAGCACAGAGGGCTCATTGGTCTCCTTGAGTGAGAACTTGTCGGAGATCTCAAGCTTGCCGGCGTTGTCGAGCCTGTAGCCGCGAACCCAGCTGTTGACAGCCGCTTCTTTCGGATATGCCGTTGCGATGTCGGTGGAGAAGGTCTTCTTTGCCTTGTCCGCAGTGGTGCCGGTGCCGAAGAAGGATGCTCCCTGCCTCTGGGCGACTCCGTTGATTACGGGGAGGTTGTGATAGTTGCTCTGCATCGACCAGATGTCATAGCGCTTGTCGCTGAAGGTGAACTTGGTGTAGGTTCCGACTCCGGCGTCGATCAAGACAGGCGTGTTGTCCACGGCATATATGAATGTTCCCACGTCATTGTGGTTGTGGCTTTCTGCGTTGTTCCCGCCCTTGGCTGCGAGGAAGGCCCTTCCGCCGCGCATGAAGCAGAACTCGGTCTGAGGGTACCAGGTGAACTCAGAAGGTGTGAGTGTGGCGGTCTTCCCCTCCATCTCATTCTTGGCCTTGAGGGCTTCGATCGCCCTGTGGAAATCTGTCCAGGAGGTGCTTATGCCTGCTGGATGGATGTTGTTATTGGCAACTGCAAAATCCTGCATTAGCTTGCTGTTCAGGGCTTTCCCGTAGCGCCAGATAAGGGTTGTGCCGGGATTGGCCTTTGCGGTGGCGTCAGCGAAATTGACGACCCAGCCGTTGCCGATGGTGGCGTTGACTATGTATTCTCCCATGTCGCGTACCACCTTGTTGTCCCAGAGGTTGATCTTTCCTCCGGTGATCATGTCAAGGCCGCAGAGATAGTCGAAGAGTTTTCCGGCCGCTTCATACCAGTAGGAAGGACCTTCATCGCATGCGCCGTCTTCTTCGACGGATCCGAAGTAGGTGTCAACCGAGCGCATTGTCTTCCAGACGGCCTTCGCGAGGGTGTCGCGGTCGTTTTCCATGAGCATGAAGCAGAGGATGGCGTTGGAGTTGCACCAGGGGCCCCAGTTGTTGACGTTCGGATTATCGTTGAGGCCCATCCACCAGAAGTCGGTACGCTCCAGGTAGGGGGTGAGCTCTCGTCTCTGGATTTCGTAGCGGAGGCGCGGGGAAATCCCGTCGTAGATCTTGTCGAATTCCTTGTTGAAGAAATAGTAGATCCAGCACATCATCTGGGAGATTCCTCCCTGGGTGAGTTCCAGGATGTTGTCCCTCCAGTCCGGGAATGGGCTGTGGTCTTTCTGGAATGAGGAAAGGTGGGCTGAAATGGCCCATGAAGTGGTTTCGCAGAAATAGAGGATGCCGTTGACTATGTCATCCATGAAGCGTCCTTTCCCCTCGGCGAGCTCTGCCATCATAAGGCAGCTGAGGGCTGTGGTGTTCCTGCCCAGGGCGTTCTGCATGAGGGTGCGGTTCCCGTTCCTGGCATAGGCCAGATAGTATTCGGCCTTGACGGCTATCCAGTCGCAGTCAAGATATTTTTCTCCCTGGGCGATGATGGCGTCGCGGTCCTTGCCGAGGAGGGACTCCCAGCCGGCGCGGTCGGCATATGCCGGGTACGGGACCCAGGCCTGGTCCATGACAAGCATATCCTTGAGCGCCGCCTCGGTCGTGGTGCTTTCAAGGATCGGTCGGGCGACATATTTTGCCTGCATCTGGAAGACGGCCAGGCAGAGGAGGAAAAGAACGGTAAGTGTCTTTTTCATGTCTGTATCGTGTTTTCGGAAATAATTCTATTTGACCCTCTTGAGGGTAGTTGTGAGCTCAACGGTCTTCCCTGCGGGGACTGTGATTTCATAGCC
>CADCQP010000029.1 GCA_902803535.1 uncultured Bacteroidia bacterium
GACTATCTTTGAAGACTATTCGGACAGAGTCAGGACATGCCCCAGGTAAAGAACAGAATCATCCGCAGGCGCCTCATGGGGGCGTGGATTTCATCTATTGTGAGCATATGCCTGGTACTCTTGCTCGTAGGAGTTGCGAGCCTGCTGCTCGTCAATGCGCGCCGCCTTTCCGACTATTTCAAGGAGCATATGCAGATCAGTGTCATCCTCAGGGATGACGTGGACGATTCCCATGCCCTCGCGGTGAGGGACCAGCTCGACGCGATGCCTTGGGTCCATGCTACGGAGTACATATCCCGGGAGCAGGGGACGAAAGAGCTCGAAGAGATGCTCGGGGAAGATTTCCTGACGGTCTTCGACACGTCTCCGGTGCCGGTTTCATTCAATGTCTCCCTTGATGCGGCATATGTCTCTCCGGACAGCGTCGCCATTGTGAAGACTGCGATAGAAAAGGTCCCCGAGGTGGAAGAGGTGGTCTATCACGAGTCCCTGATAGAGGCGCTCAACGGTAACCTGAGCAAGATCTCCATGGTTATAGGGGTGTTCATTATCCTGCTGCTGTTCATATCCTTCGTCCTGATAAGCAACACCGTCAGGCTCAACGTGTACTCCCGCCGCTTCTCGATCCACACCATGCAGCTGGTCGGCGCCACGCGGGGCTTCATCCGCGGGCCGTTCATGGTACAGGCCTTTTTCCAGGGAGTCTTCTCCGCTTTCCTGGCAATCCTCCTGCTGATAGGCCTGCTGTATTTCCTCCGCAGTGAATTCGAGATGCTCTTCGAGGTGTTCTCCCTGAAGATGCTCCTGGTAGTGATCGGCATCGTGCTTGTCAGCGGCATAGTGATATGCATGCTGAGCACCTATTTCGTGGTCAACCGCCTGGTGACCCTTTCCAAAGATGAACTTTACGCGTAAATGATAATGGAAAAAACTGATAATAAGCAAAAAAGCCCTGAGAAGAAACTGTCTTCCGCAGCAATGACCGCCAGAGGCGTGCGCCTGATGATCTACGGAGTCCTTCTCATGGCGCTCGGATATGTGCTGATGATGGGTGGCGGAAGCGATGACCCCAATGTTTTCAACTATGCCATGTTCGATTTCCGCAGGCTGGTCCTCGCCCCGCTCGTGATCCTAGGTGGTGTCGTGCTGGTGGCGGTTTCCATCATGCGGCGTGAAAAGAAAAAGGAGGAATAGCATATGGATTGGTGGCAGGCTTTCTTACTTGGCATCGTACAGGGACTGACCGAGTTCCTTCCGGTCAGCAGCAGCGGGCACCTGATGATCTTCAGGGAACTCCTGGGAGTGGATGCCGAAGGCTTCCTCGACTTTACGGTGACAGTCCATTTCGCGACCGTCATGAGCACTATAGTGGTTTTCTGGAGCGTGATAGTGAAGCTTCTGAAAGGCTTCTTCCGTACCAGGTACCCCGATGCCCCCGGCTTCTGCTGCCGCTATAATGACGAGACTGACTATGTCTGCAAGCTGCTGGTGTCGATGATCCCGGTAGCCGTGGTCGGATTCTTCTTCAAGGACAGCGTCGAGGCCCTTTTCGGTGACAGCCTCCGTACAGTAGGCATATGCCTCCTTGTCACGGCCGTGCTGCTGGTACTGTCCGATGTGTTCGGGCAGGGAGGAGTCAAGTCTGCTTCAGCCAGGGATGCTTCGGAAGGCGGCCCGCGCAACGGGATTTCTTTCTGGCAGGCCCTGCTGGTCGGAGTCGGCCAGGCATGCGCGGTAGCTCCGGGCCTTTCCCGTTCCGGAACCACCATCGCAACGGGGCTTCTGGCCGGCGTGCGCCGTGATGTGATCGCCCAGTTCTCCTTCCTGATGGTCCTTATCCCGATCATCGGTGAGCAGTCCCTGGACATCCTAAAGGCCCTCACGGGGGATGGCAGTTTCGGCGAGGTCGGGGTCATGCCGCTGGTAATGGGTTTCATAGGGGCGTTCTTCGCCGGACTGTTCGCCTGCAAGGTGATGATCGCCATTGTCAGGAAAGCCCGCCTGAGCTGGTTCGCCCTGTATTGTGCCATAGTGGCCGTCCTGGTCCTCATCTTTGCCTGATGGCCTCACGCGAAGGGACATATTTCGTTTCTGACGTCCATCTCGGGCTCGATGTGAAGGACCCGGCGGAGAGGGAGGCGCGTTTCGTGCGTTTCCTGTCATCCATCCCACGCGACACCACCGAATCCCTCTGGCTCCTGGGAGACATATGGGATTTCTGGTACGAGTACCGCGACGTCGTTCCCAAGGGATATGTCAGGGTGTTCGCCCAGATCCTCGACCTGATAGAGGGCGGAGTGAAGGTGTACTTCATGCCGGGGAACCATGACATATGGTGTTACGGCTATTTCCGCGAACTCGGCATGGAGGTCGTTGAGCAGCCCTGTTTCGTCGAGATCGGAGGCAAGACCTTCTGCCTGGGGCACGGGGACGGACTGGGTCCCGGGATGAAATGGTACAAGCTGATGCGCTGGGGTTTCCACAACAGGTTCCTCCAGAGGCTGTTCACCCAGCTACATCCGTGGCTGGCATTCCGGCTTGGGACGGGCTGGTCCAAGAAGAGCCGTCTGGCAAAGAACATAGGATATGTTTTCAGGGGAGAGTCCGAGCCTCTGTGGCAGTATGCCGCGGAAGTATCCTCGAAGCGGCATGTCGATTATTTCATATTCGGACATTACCATGTCGCAGGAGACTACTCCCTGCCCACCGGGGCGAGGATGCTCATGCTGAATTCCTGGATGGATGCGGAAACGTCTGATTACCTGTATTTTTCCGGGATGACTGTCTCCCGCGGGTACTCGAAGAATATCGAGAAATAGAAAGCCGGGAATTTCCCTTCCTTCCACATCTGCACCAGTTCCTCCGTCTGCCTGTCTACGCCATTGGGGTCGTAGTGCGTCTTCAGGTCATTCTTGAATATCTTGGCTATTCCCTGCCAGAAATGGGCTGCCAGTCCGCTCTTGTAATCCTTTATTATGTTGAATCCGGTGCTGCCGACCTCGCGGTCTACCAGGCGGATCAGCAGGGCTCCCTGGGATATTGTAAGGTGCCTCAGAGGCTTTTCAAATGCGTTCATGAGTTCCCTCTGCAGCCCGTTTACGTATTTTTCCTTTTCCCTCCTGGACATATGCGAGGCCGCGATGGTGCTGTCCGCCTGCCTCTCAAGCTTCTTTCCCACGAGGGCATATGGATAGACTTTGTTGAAGTTGTAGACCAGCCGGTAGTATTTGCGCCATTCGCTGCTTCGGGCGCTCCTTCCGCTCGCGAATGACCATGACGGCTCGATGGCGCCGTAGTAAACCGTGTCGCCCTCTTCAACCCTGTAGCCCAGGTAGCCGGCATTCTGCCGCGCGGACGGGTTCGGGGCGGTCCGCTGGACCTTCTGGGCCTTTTCGGCTCTCTGCCGTTCCTTCCTGGAGGCTTTCTGGCCATATGCCGGGATTCCCGCGGAGATCAGGAGCATCACCGCGGCGAATGACAGCAAGGCATATGTACCGGTCCTTTTCATGGCAATACACAGGTCCTGCAAAAAAATTGCCACAGGTCTTGGACCTCCTTTGCGGGAAAAGTTTCATAGGTGTGTCGGAGCCGTGTCGAAAATGTTGCCAAAAATAATTTATCATATGATGTAATTAGCCGAAAAACAAAATCTTAACTATTCAAAACCATTGTCGAAAATGTTGAAATATTTTTTGGAAAACATTGCAAATCAAAGGATTTTTACTAACTTTGCAATCCCAAATCAGAGGATCATTATGCCCAACCAGTTGATTATCAATGATTTGCGGACAAAACAGGAAACTTATTAAAGTATAGCGCAATGTTACAACCAAAGAAAACAAAGTACAGAAGAGAGCAAAAGAACGTGATGAAGGGCAATTCCCAGAGGGGAAACCAGCTCGCGTTCGGTTCCTTCGGTCTTAAGACGCTTGAAAATTGCTGGCTGACTGCGCAGCAGATCGAGGCTGCCCGCCAGGCCATATCCCGTTACATGAATCGTGAAGGCCAGATCTGGATCAGGGTATTCCCTGTCAAGCCGTTCACCAAGAAGCCTCTCGATACCCGTATGGGTAAGGGAAAGGGCGATCCCCAGGGCTTTGTCGCTCCCGTTACCCCGGGACGCATCCTGTTCGAAGCCGAGGGTGTCTCTCTCGCAATAGCCAAGGAGGCCATGCGTCTTGCTGCCCACAAGCTCCCCATCGACACCAAGTTCGTCGTTCGCAGGGATTACGTTGAATAATATAAGGAGCTAAGATAATGAAGGCCAAAGAAATTCGTGAAATGTCCATTGCAGACCTGCAGGACCGCATCGAGGTTGAGAAGAACAATCTCGACACCATGAGGATCAACCATGCAGTGTCTCCGCTGGAGAACACTTCTGAATTCAAGAAGAAGAGAAAGGATGTCGCCCGCATGCTGACTATCCTTGCCGCTAAACAAAACAATCAGTAAATCCGAGAGATATGGAAAGAAATCTTCGCAAGGAAAGAATCGGTACCGTGGTCAGCGCCAAGATGGACAAGACCATCGTAGTCACCGTGGAGACGAAGGAGCCCCATCCTCTGTATGGCAAGTTCATGCAGAAGACCACCAGGTTCCACGCCCATGACGAGAAGAACGAATGCAACGAGGGCGACAGGGTACGCATCATGGAGACCCGTCCTCTGAGCAAGAGCAAGAGATGGAGATTAGTTGAAATCATAGAAAAAGCAAAGTAGCATCATGATACAGCAAGAAACACGTTTACAGGTGGCCGACAACAGCGGCGCAAGGGAAGTTCTCTGCGTGCGTGTTCTCGGAGGTACCCACCATCGCTATGCTAC
>CADCQP010000030.1 GCA_902803535.1 uncultured Bacteroidia bacterium
CCTTCCGTCAGGAGAGACCGCGTCGTATATACGGGTCTTCATGCCCTTGGCCATGAACATGATATCGACCATATGCTCGATATTGTAGGTGCTGTACCAATAAGAGAGGGTGCGGCGGAGTTCCTGAGGCTGGCTGCCGTCCGGTTCGATCTGCGGGAAGAGCCTGCGGGTCGGGAACTCGTTGATCACCGCGTTTGCGGTCTTCTTGTCACCTGCGAAACGGGCGAAACATATGACCTGAGCATCATATGCAATTGAATGATTGTTCTTTGCATCACGCTCTCCCTTTCCGAGATCGCTGGTGAGGTACCACTGGACGAACTCGGCGAACCACTTCTTGAGGCCCTTGTAATCTGCTTTGGGAAGCATCTTGGCATCCTTGAGCATATACAGTGCCGGCATCATTTCCACGAAAGTGTAGGCATCGATGAGTCCGGCGTGGCTGCCCTTGTCACCGTCGTGTCCGCGCCTGACCTGGGCATAGTTGAAATTGGGATTCATGTACGTTTCCGGATCGAGGAACCACACACGGAGCTGCTTGACGGCTGCATCGGCATATTTCTTCTCACCGCTGAAATACCATGCAAGGGTAAAATAACGTACACGGTCGCACATGTCGCTGAGGCGATAGCGGTCGAGTTCATATATCTCCGGGTTGCTCTCCCCGTCCCTGTTGACATACGGAAGTCCGTCCGGGGTATTCGGATTGGGCCATGTGTAACGGGCCTGGCTGTAATAATCGTGCTTGTCACCGCTGACAGACACCCGCTTTTTGAGCATAACGCTCATGTCAGGCTCTGAAAGCATCGCATCCGCCTTTTCAATCAGGTTCTTGATGGAAGCGGCATATACGGGAAGAGAAGCATTTTTCTTGACCTGGGAAAGCTGCGACTGGTCCCAGAACGTCTGCGCCTTCACTGTCACGCAAGAAGCGATGACAAGGGCGGTCAGAAGGATTTTTTTGATCTGCATATTCGTGTACAAAGATTTAAGAATTGCTAATATACGCTTTTTTTGCGCAGTAACATAATTTCCCATTTTGCAATGATGTGAATTCTGCCTAACTTTATCACACTAATTACCAATTGAAATGACGCCTATCAAACATGTACTGCTCTGCCTGTGCTCAATCGCATTCTGCGGGGCCCTGTCCTGCTCCCCTTCCCCGGGCATACTCGATTTCGCAGTAACGGACAGAGGAGACAGGATAATGGACTACTCCCATGCCGGATATGGCGGAGGCGGAGTCGCACTTCCACAAGCACCTGTCGTTGAAACTGTCAGCCTATCTGCCGGCATCACCGACTACAGTCCTGTCATACAGGCCGCGATTGACAGGGTCAGCGCAATGCCCGTCAAAAACGGCCTCCGCGGAGCAGTCCTCCTCTCCCCTGGAGATTATCCCTGCAGCTCGGAGATAAGGATCGCAGAAGACGGCGTGGTACTCCGGGGAAGCGGAGCCAGGGGTGAAGGCATGAGCCGGATCCTGATGTCAGGAGACAAGCACACTGCAGTTGTGATCCGCCGAAGGAACCAGTCTGCGCCAAACATGACGGCGCTCAATCAGCCGGCCATCAAGGTCTCTGATGCATATGTCCCGTTCGGATCTTCACAGGTAACCCTCGCGCAGGCAGCTCCATTCAAGAAGGGAGATGTTGTGTGGATCCAGAAAAAAGTCACCCGGAAGTGGATCTCTTTCATGCATATGGATGACATGTACAGGGATGGCAAACACCAGACATGGATCGCCGAAGGTACATGGCTGACTACCGAACGCACAGTCGGTTCCGTATCGGGGAACAAGCTCACTTTCACCGTTCCGCTGGCTGATTCATATGATCGCGAATACACTTCGGACAGCACTTTCGTTTCGCTGGCTCCGGAGACTGTCTACTGGGTTTCGAATTCCGGTGTCGAGCATCTGAGGATTGTGTCGCCTGACCAGGCCGAATCCCACACGACCGCCAAGTACTATGCCCTCTCAATCGCGGGGAAAGATTGCTGGGCGCAGGACATGGACCTCTTCGAAACCATGGAGAGCGTCCGCGCATCGGGCAGCAGGATAACCCTCCGCAAGATCTCCGTAATCAGGGAAGCCGACCACCAGGGTTCTTCAAAGCCGGCGGAATTCGCCCCGAATGCGGGCCAGATACTCATGGACAGCTGCTATGTCAAAGGCAACAACATCTGGTTCGTGGGAATCGGGGCCAGGATTTTCGGCCCGATAGTCATGCTCAACTGCACCTTCGAGGGGAACGGCAGGATCCAGGGACACCAGAGGTGGAGTACTGCCTTCCTCCTGGACAACTGCAAGGTCCCGGACGGCGGTATCGACTTCATCAACCGTGGCGAGATGGGATCCGGACACGGATGGGGCACCGCCTGGTCTGTGGCATGGAACTGCGAGGCCGGGGAGCTGGTGAACCAGCTGCCTCCCGGGACATTCAACTGGATGGTCGGATGCATTGGGGAAAGGGTCCTCAAGAGAAGGCCGTTCAGTACCGAGGGCCCGATGCTCGAAGAAGGACAGTTCAAGGATTACGGGACACACGTCTTACCAAAAAGCCTCTACCTGACGCAGCTTGAGGAGAGACTAGGTCCTCAGGCACTTGAAGCAATTGGATATTAATTTATTACACATATGCGTACAAAACTGTTTTTTTCATTGTTGATGTCTTTGTCGGTCGCGATGTCATGCGGCAAGAGCGACGGGACATGGAGTGCTGATTCACCTGACGGAAAGGTCTGCCTGACAGTGACGGCGGCCAAAGGTTCCCCGTTGACTTACAGCATCACATATGACGGGAAGACTGCTATCGAGCCTTCAAGGCTCGGCTTCACGATGGAGGGAGTTGACTACGGGATCTCCCCCGTCATGAAAAAGATGACTGTGAACCATGTCAGCGATGACTACACCCTCAAGGCGGGAAAGAGACTGAAAGTCAAGAACGAGTACAATGAGGTTACCCTCAGCTTCTCCCAGAAGGGGGCATGCAGCTTCGACATAATCGCCAGGGTATATGACGACGGAGCAGCGTTCCGCTACCGCATCTCCGGCAAAGGCGGGAAGGACATGACAATGGATGCAGAAGCAACCGAATTCTCGGTCCCGGTTAACGGAAAGGCATGGATCCACCCCTATGACTGGAACTCCCGTTTCAAGCCGAGCTACGAGCAGTACTGCAAAAACGAGATTCCCATTAATTCCAAGCCGTCCCATGACAAGGGCTGGGCTTTCCCGATGCTTTTCAACACAAACGGCATATGGATGATGGTTACCGAGGCGGCCCTCGACGGGACATATCCGGCGACCCATATAGACAACTCCGGAAACGGCGGCTGCTACAAAATCCGCTTCCCGGAAATCGAAGAGCCGGTCATTCCCGATGACCCGAGGCCGGTATCCACCCTTCCGTGGATGACCCCGTGGCGCGCTGTGATCGTCGGAGCAGGGCTCGGTGACATATTCAAGACCCAGATGGTCCAGAACCTCAATCCGCCTTCGCAGATTGCCGATGAGTCCTGGATCAAGCCGGGAAAGGCCGCATGGAGCTGGTGGTACAGCGGAGGTTCACCCCGCAGCTACGAAGCCCAGATCAAGTACGTCGACCTCTGCCATGAGATGAACTGGGAGTATTCCCTCCTGGATTCCGGATGGCACCAGATGGACGGAGAGGGTGTCGAAGGAGTGGTGGAATACGCCAAGAAGAAAGGTGTCGGCATATGGCTGTGGTACCACTCAGGTTCCGGCACGAACGCGGAAAGTCCTGCACAGCAGAAGATTATGATCGATCCGCAGACCAGAAGGGCTGAGATGGAGCGTATCAGCAAGATGGGAGTCAAAGGCATAAAGGTAGATTTCTTTGACACTGACAAACAGGGCGTCATAGCAGAATACATCCCACTTCTCAAAGATGCCGCCGAATTCCACCTGCTGGTTGATCTCCACGGAGCCACGCTCCCCAGGGGATTTGACAGGACTTGGCCTAACGTCATGACAACCGAGGCCGTGAGGGGTGCCGAGTCCCTTGGCCGTCAGGAAAGATGCGACAATGCAGCAGTCCAGAACACTGTACTCCCCTTTACCAGGAATGTTGTCGGGTCAATGGACTATACTCCGGTTACTTTCTCTGACAAGATCCGTCAGGGCGTCCCTGCTTTCAGGCGCACATCCGTGGCACATCAGCTGGCCCTGGCAGTTGTATTTGAATCCGGTTTCCAGTGCCTGGCCGACAGGGCCGAGGCCTATCTTTCCCTCCCGGATGCACCGAAGGAATTCCTTCGCAGGGTACCTGCCGCCTGGGATGAGAGCCAGCTGCTGAGCGGATGGCCCGGCACCCATGCCGTCATTGCAAGGAGAAGCGGAAACACCTGGTACATAGGAGGAATCAACGGAAAGAAAGAGCCTCTTTCAATGACCCTGACCCTTCCCGAGGGCTGCAAGGGAAAGAAAATGACATTGATTGGAGACGGCAAGGACATCAACACCTTCGACTGCAGCACCGCAACAGCCGGTGACCAGATCTCAGTCTCTATGCTCCCGGAAGGAGGTTTCGCTGCTGTTATTGAATAACTTATAAGGGACGAACTTCCCTTTCAGCCGGACATATGAGCCTTCGTGGATAGTTACCAGGGTGGAGACATAGTCCTCCGCCCTGGCTTCATATTGATTGGCCAGGAATGTCTGCGGCGATGCCGCTACCAGCGGGAACCAGGTGCTCTGGACCTGGATCCGGATCCTGTGCCCCGCCTTGAACCAGTGTGCAATCCCGCACATCCTGAAATCCAGGACCTCACGTTCTCCGGGAGTCACCGGGGAGGGATCGGACAGGCTCTTCCTGTATCGCGCCGGGAACACATCGGCACGCACGAGCGACATGGTTCCGTCCGGTGCTTCGTCGATTACCTTCACGATGAAATCGGCATCCGTAGAGTCAAGGCTGAACTCCAGGTGAACGCTCACCTTCCCGACGCAGAGCAGATCCTTCTTAACCTCATAGTCAGCACAGGTAAGGACATCCTTGCGGCCGTTCAGGAATCTCTGGTCCGCCCACATATAGGATTTATCCCTCCATGTCACGGGCTCGCCGGGGATCTTCCCGGGACCGATTCCGGCCATATATGGCACCGGATCGGAAGGATCGGAAACATATGATCCGGGAGTGAGGGGGATGCGCACTCCGGAAATGTTTGCAAAGTCATATCCATCGATAAGCGACTCTGTTCCCGTAGTAATGTAAAGTTCTGAAAGTGAAGGCTCAAAGCCCTTATCTTCAAGATAATATGCGAAAAACGGGTACTCGATCTTCTCCCTGAATGACTTGATCTTGCGCCAGCCTCCGTGAGTCCACGGGCCGCATACATAATAGACCGTGTTCTTCGGAGACCCCCTGCGCAAAGCCTTATGTATGCTGCGGGCACCATAGCAGTCCTCGGCATCGTAAAGGCCTCCTACAACAAGCACGGCTGCAGAAACCTCCCCGATATTACCGGAAGCATCCAGTCGCCGCCAGAAATCATCGTAGTCGGGATGACGGACAATCTTGTCCATGAAATCGAGCCCCCTCAATGGACGGAGTATCTCGGAGATCGGTCCCTTGGACAAGAAATAGTCATATATGTCTTCATCCACGGTAACAAGGGGTGGAAGGTCTTCAGAGGTAGGATTATGCCGTTTCTGGAAGAACCAACCGCCGAAGGTGTACATGTCAGAAAGCATAAGCGCTCCGTTGTGGTGCGCATCATCTCCTCGCCACCAGTCCGTAACAGGTGCCTGTGGAGAAACGGCGCGAAGCGCAGGATGATTGCACTGGGCAGCCATAGTAGCGTAGAAGCCGGGATATGAGACCCCGAACACGCCAGCACGCCCGTTATTGCGGGTATTGGACAGGAGCCAGTCTATCGTGTCATATGCATCTGTCGCCTCATCAATCTGTTCCGCGGTCTCTCCCCCGGAAGAGGGGCCATGCACGGCATTTGGATTGACAGGCCTCAGATCGACGAATCCGCCTTCGCTCATATACACGCCACGAACATTCTGGTATACGATTATGTAGCCGGCATTCACATATTCCGCCATGTTAGCTGAAATGTCTTCAGCTCCGCCCGAATTGTAAGGGAAAAGCGGAAAAGGGGTACGCTTGATGAGTATCGGACCGCCGCTGCTGAAGCGTGGTTCATAGATTGCGGTATAAAGCTTTACCCCGTCCCTCATCGGGACCATGGCCGTACGCTTGGTGTACCTGCACCTGGAGACGACAGTCCTGCAGAAAGTCTGCAGGGATGAAAATATGGATCTGGAGGCCGACATGGATTTGTACTTGCGGGTACAAATATAACGAAAAAAAAACGCCCGGGCGTCGATGTGACGTCCGGGCGTTCGAAAAACGGCAGCTGCCTACTCTCCCAACTGGTGGGTCAGTACCATC
>CADCQP010000031.1 GCA_902803535.1 uncultured Bacteroidia bacterium
ACTTCCCGCGCCGACCAGTGGATGTGGTCCGCGACTTACTTCCTCGCGCCGAACCTCTTCATCCCGAGGTGGCCGGATGGAAGGTGGGGAGCCTACAACGACAACTCCAACAACTCGGTGAACCCGCTCGTCGTCGTTTACAACATCGGTCTCCGCCAGACCAGGCAGACCCAGCTGAACGCCGACTTCCACCTCGAGCAGGACCTCAAGTTCATAACCAAGGGCCTCAAGGCTTCCATTGGCGTTTTCTATGACAACACGATCCGTTCTGAGGGCGGTGTCTATGACTCCACGAACTCCGTGCGTCCGGGCGAGACCAACACGAACGTGGCGTTCCGCTACGTCGACTACATGAAGTATGTTGACGCCAACCAGGATCCTTCCGAATACGAGACCCTTTATCCAAAGGCGACCGCCGACTACGACTGGGTCCCCATCCTCCAAAGCCGCCGCTATGAGACCATCCTCGGCGCCAACTGGGCAGGCTACATGCCGGTCTACAGGCGCCTGATGTACCAGGCTCAGCTCGATTACGCGCGCACCTTCGGCCAGCACAACGTGACAGCGATGGGCGTGTTCAAGAGGGAGGAATATGCACGCGGTTCAACCTTCCCCTCCTACCGTGAGGACTGGATCGGCCGTGTCACCTATGACTACGCCAACCGTTACCTCATTGAGCTCAACGCGGCCTACAACGGATCCGAGCAGTTCGGTCCGGGTTACCGTTTCGCCCTGTTCCCCTCAGTGGCTCTCGGATGGTACCTGTCCAACGAACCCTGGTTCAAGGTGGACTGGCTCAACAAGGTGAAGTTCCGCTACAGTCTGGGTAAGGTCGGAAACGACAACGTCTCCAGCAAACGCTGGCTTTACCAGTCACAGTACGCTTACAGCACCGCCAAGGCCAAGCTCGGTAAGAATGACGACACGAATAGTGTGTACAATGAATACCGGGAGTCCTCCGTCGGAAACCCGGACGTCCACTGGGAGACTGCTACCAAGCAGAACTTCGGTGTCGAGCTGAGCGCATGGAAGGACCTCATCACCTTCAGCTTCGACTACTTCACGGAGAAACGCCGTGACATCCTCATGGACGGTTCCGCCCGTTCGATTCCTATATTCTACGGCGCCACTGCAGCGAGTGCCAACCTCGGTAAGGTCAACTCCAGGGGTTACGAGTTTGAGCTCGGCGTGAACAAGATGATCGGCAAGGATCTCCTCCTGTGGGCGAAGATGACCTACAACCACAACCAGAACGAGATCCTCTTCCGCGACGACCCGCAGCTCCAGTTCTCTTACCTGAAGCAGCAGGGCCACAAGATTGGCCAGACCTACAACCAGATCTCCGCTGGAATGTACAAGAACTGGGATGAAGTGTACGCCAGTATTCCTCAAGAGAATAATGACTCGCAGAAGATCCCCGGATTCTTTGACATCGTGGACTTCAACGCCGACGGTCTCATCAAGGCTTCTGAGGACACGCCCCCTGTGGGCTACTCCATAATCCCGGAGAACACCGGGTCCCTTTCCCTGGGGGCAAGCTGGAAAGGCTGGAACTTCATGATCCAGTTCTACGCAGTGAACAACTGCAACCGCTACATTGGATTCAACAACTTCCAGAGTGACTATGACGTCGTCTTCGGACATGTCCACGACTACTGGTCCAAGGACAATCCGGACGGAACCTCCTTCATACCACGTTGGAAGACCTCCGGTGAATTCACTGGTGACTTCTATCTGTACGATGCATCCTCAGTGCGTCTCCAGACAGTCGAACTCGGCTACACCTTCAAGAACGTGGGCCTGCTGAAGAAGATCCACTGCGACAACCTCAGGCTGTTCGTCAATGGAAACAACCTCCTCTTCTGGTCCGACCTTCCGGATGACCGAAGCAACGTCTACTCAGGTGGATCAGCCACCCAGGGTGCGTATCCTACGGTCAAGCGTGTGAACTTTGGAATCGACCTCTCATTCTAAAATGTATTGCGATATGAAAAAGATCACTACTATATTACTTGGCGTCGCGACGGCTTTCATGCTGAGCCTTTCAGTAACCTCTTGCGAGGATTACCTTGACAAGGCACCTGCATCTGACATCGGTGACGCTGATGTCTTCGGCAACTTCACTTCGTTCCAGGGCTTCATCGAGCAGATGTACAACTGCATCGTGAACTACGACAAGGCTGGAGCCTGGAACCGTTTCAACTTTGCTGACGAGAACCTGACCAACAGCCCGGACGCCTTCGACCTCGGCAACTGGTGGGCAAACGAGACCTATTTCTTCGGCCAGACGGCTAACCCCTTCGATATCACCTGCCGTTCCAAGAGGGTCTGGGAGTATGCGTGGTACGCTATCCGTCAAGCGAACATAGCCCTGGAGCATCTCGATGGCGAGGACGATGAGTTCATCGGCACCGACGAGGAGAGGAACCTCCTCAAGGGGCAGGCACTCTTCTTCAGGGGCTTCTTCTACTATGAGATCTGCCGCTATTGGGGCGGAATGCCTTACGTAGACCATGTCATCGGAGCTTCCGAGGACATGACCACCGAGGAGTACAACCGTCTTCCGGCCCAGGAGAGCTTCAAGCTCATGGCCAAGGATTTCGGCGAAGCGGCGAAACTCCTCCCCGCACATTGGGATGAAACTGTAGCCGGTCAGGCTACTTCCGGCAACAATGACCAGAGGGTGAACAGGTACTTCGCCCTCGGCTTCCAAGGCAAAGCCCTCCTCTGGGCCGCCAGCCCGATGGTGAACGAGGAGGCTACCGGCAAGAATGAGTTCGACGGCGAGTTGTGCAAGCAGGCCGCTGATGCCCTTGGTGAGCTGCTGAAACTCTCCGACGAGAAGAGGCATTACTACCTTGAGCCTTGGGCTAATTACGACCAGATCTTCTGGATGCCGAACTATGCACGTACCGGCGCCCATGAGGTCATCATGAACTCCCAGTATTATGACCGTCGTGTCAGGTGGTCCGCTCTTGCGGGATCTATCCCGGCCGCCCTTGAAATGAACGGAACCGCGAGCGAGGGTCCGACCCAGAACATCATCAAGAACTTCGGTATGGCCAACGGCCTCCCGATCGACGACCCGGAATCCGGCTTCGATCCCAACGACCCCTGGACCAACCGAGACCCGAGGTTCGACCTCATGGTCGTAATCGACGGAGACCGCATCAGCAGCCTTGAACCGGCCAATCGCAACTACTACGCGGAACTGTTCAACAATGACGTGACGAATGGCCATAAGGGTTACCACCGTAACGGCGGTGACTACGGAAAAGGAAGCGACACCGGCTATTACTACCGCAAATACAACGGCATGGGTAAGGACTTTAACGCCAACTTCGCCAACAAGCTCGAGGCCCACTGCCCGTACCTGAGGATGGCTGACGTCTACCTGATGTACGCAGAGGCTGTGAACTGGATGACCGGCGGCGGCCCGTCCGCCAAGGCATCGACCTACACTAAGACTGCAGTGGAGGCCTTCGAGGCTGTCCGCGCAAGGTGCGGCATCCCCGCCCTTCCGTCGAGGTACACCTCCGATAAGGCGACCTTCTTCGAGCAGATCGTTCGCGAGCGCGCTGTG
>CADCQP010000032.1 GCA_902803535.1 uncultured Bacteroidia bacterium
CAGCTACTTCGACGAGCCTTATTTCAACGGGGTCTTCAAGGACTTCTTCTTCCCCGACGGCACCCAGCCCAAGTGGGAGACCCTCTCCTGGCTCCAGAAGCACTTCATGAACTGGTTCAACGAGGAGCGCAACCACTACATCCTGACCTTCCCCGTAGAGACGATGGCCCTGATGACCAACGGAGGGGATGATTTCGCCGACAAGGAATATGCGGATTTCACATCCGAGATGTGGAGCAAGGGACACAGCTTCTTCTGCTACCTCTCCAACAGCCCCGACAGCCTCTCCAGCTGCTGCCGCCTGCGCAATTCCCTCAAGGACCTGGACCACAACGACGAGGAGCACAACCACACTACCCACCAGTACTCCATGGGTACCGCTTCGGTGTCAACCGGAAGCAAGTCTGTGATGACCATCAACCTGAACCGCCTCATCCAGAACGCCACCCGCAAGTACTTCAAGAAGGAGAAACGCATCGACCTGCCCGCAGGAATGGCCCTGGATCCGAATTCATATGACAAGGCTAAGCTCTACCTCTACATCCAGGAAGAGGTAACCGAAGAGACCGAGCGCGTGCACAAGTACCAGACGGCCTTCAATGTAATCATCAAGGACTTCCTCAAGGCCGACATGCTGGATGTCTATCGTGCCGGATTCATCGACATGAGGCGCCAGTACCTTACCGTCGGAGTGAACGGAATGACCGATGCGGCAGAGTTCCTCGGACTGACCATCTCCCCGAACGACGATTACAAGGATTTCGTCAACATGCTGCTGGAGACCATCAACATCTCCAACCGCAAGGACAGGACGAAGGATACCATGTTCAACACCGAATTCGTCCCGGCCGAGAACCTTGCAGGCAAGAACTACAACTGGGACCGCAAGGACGGCTACTTCGTCTCCCCAAGGCACGTCATGTATTCCTCCTATTTCTACAACCCGGAGGACAGCAGCCTGTCCATCATCGACAAGTTCAAGCTCCACGGAGAGGAATACGTGAAATACCTCGACGGCGGCAGCGCGCTCCACATGAACCTGGACGAGCACCTTACCAAGGAGCAGTACCGCCAGCTCCTCAACGTTGCGGCCCACTACGGAACGAACTATTTCACCTTCAACATCCGCAACACGGTCTGCAATGACTGCGGCTACATCTCCAAGGACACCCTTTCAGAGTGCCCGAAGTGCCACAGCCACAACCTGGATTACCTGACCAGGGTCATCGGCTACCTCAAACGTATCTCCTCATTCGCCGAGATCCGCCAGAAAGAGGCTTACCAGAGATTCTACGCCGAAGAACCCGCAGAGGTTAAAGTAGAAGCATGATCAAGTACCTGCCCGACAGGGTGTCGATAGTACTTGAGGAAATCCCGGACAGGGTTTCAGTGGCCGTTGACATAACCAACTGCCCGGAAAACTGTCCGGGATGCCATTCTCCCTTCCTCCGGGAAGACATCGGAGAGGAACTCACCTTTGAAAGGATCGACGCCCTTATCTCCAACAACTTTGGAGTCAATTGTTTCCTCCTGCTAGGCGAAGGACGGGACCATCAGGCCCTGGTCCGGATCGGGAAGTATATTTCCGAAAAATACCCGGGAATAGCACCCGCCCTCTACTCCGGGAGGAACCACGTAGAAGACGACATATGGCAGGTCTTCGACTATGTCAAGCTCGGACCGTATATCGAAAAAAAAGGTCCTCTCAATGAGAGGACCACTAATCAGAGGCTTTATCATGTCCATTCCGTCATTTCGGCCGGGGCCGAAGGCAGCGCGGCCATACGCCGCGTGAAAGAGGACATCACGCCTGTAATCTGGCGCAGGAAAAAAGACTAGAACCTGAAAGAGATCTGCAGGTCCGCAGTGCTGTAATTGTGCTTTCCCTCCGCAAGACGGCGGTCATTTACAAATGAATAGATTCCGGAGATTACCAGGTTCTTGGTAAGCTGGTAATCAGCGCCGAAGTCATATGCCGTGTAGCAACGCTCCCAGGATGCGTTGTCCCTGTAAACATCGTAACGGGCCTTGAGGTGGAAGACATTCTTGACCACCGGAGCGATGACAAGCGCATACCATGCGTCAGACTTGTCGCCGAGCACTTCGCTGAGGCTGACGTCACTGCTGCCATATGCAGTATTGAAAGCATATCCGTAGCTGTGGACATATTCGCTGCGGAACGTCCAGTCATCAGACACGTATTCTCCGGAGATGGCATAACGCTGACGCTTGAGGGTCACGTCGCCACGGGTGTAACGGCCGTCCCAGCCAAACATTCCGATACGGGCGCCCTTTACGGGGATGAACCACAGGCCGCCGATGACATCTTTGTGGCTGTTGGCATCCTTCACGTTGATTCCCTGGCCGTTGTAAACGCCTACCTGGTAATGGATGAAAGGATGGTTGTCAAGCTGGAAAAGATCGCCCTGAAGCTGGATACCAAGGTCACGGCCATTGCTGGCGTGCTCGCCGATACGGTCATTCATGCCCGCGAGTTTGGAGATAGCCGTACCATATCCGTAGAAGCCCTGGTCAATCGGGTTCATCGGGTTCTCGAACGTGAAAGCCCTCTTGAACTGGCCGAACTTGATGCAGAAAGCCTTGTACTTGTCCCATTCCACGAATGCATCGACGATGCGGGGACCGCCGATGGAATTGCTGGTGCCGTTGACCTGCATCTGGAGACGGTAGCTGAAGTCTCCGAGGATACGGCCTGCTACCTGGACCCTCGCGATCCTGAGGGAAAGGGTATTGTCGGGCTTGGCCCCTTCCTTAGAAGTGTAGTTGTACTCACCCATTACGAAACCACTGAGCTTGGTGGTAAGGACAGGTGCTTTCTCCTCAGAGGCCGGAGACGGGGATTCTGTATTCTCTCCCGCAAAAAGGGAGACAGACATCAGGAAAGCCACAAGGGCTGTTACCGATTTTTTCATGATTTGTTTGATGAGTTAAATTAAGAGGCGAAGGGGAATATCTTGGTTACCCAGAAGAAACCGAAGAGGAATCCCACGACACCTATGATGATGCCCACCTTGGCCATATCCTTGGTGTTGACAAGGCCGGTGGATGCGGCAATCGCATTCGGAGGAGTAGAAATCGGGAAACACATCGCTATGGAAGCGCAGATCGCGATGAACACAATCATGGCACGTGTGCCGCCCAGTGCGAGGAATGACACATTGTTGGCTGCAGCAGGATCAGCCATTCCGGTAGCGACCACGATAAGGATCGGGATGAGAAGCGCTGCCGTGGCAGAGTTGCTGATGAAGTTCGACAGGAAGTAGCAGACCAGGCCTGCGATCACGAGCACGAGGACTACGGACATGGAGCCGAAAGGAATGGCTTCGATGAGGACCTTGGCAAGACCGGTGCCCTGAAGGGAAGTACCGAGTGCAAAACCTCCGGCAACGAGCCAGAGCACGCTCCAGTTGATTTCCTTGATGTTATCCTTGGTGAATATCCCAAGGGCGGTGAGCACTGCAAGCGGGATGAGGGCAACCACGTTGGAATTGACCTTGTGGACCTGCTCGGTCATCCACAGGAGGATGGTTCCGATGAAGACTATCCAGACAACCTTTGATTTCCAGTCTTTTCTATGCTTGTTCTCCGGAATCTCGAGGACCACGCTCTTGGCCTTGAACGGGAAGAACACCTGAAGGAGGAACCAAGCGAACACGATCATTATGATCACGTACGGGATCATATGTTCCATCCAGGACACAAAAGAGATGTCGTAACCCGCATCCGCGAGGAAACGGACGGCCGTGGCATTCGGAGGGGTTCCGATCGGGGTGCCTATACCTCCGAGGTTCGCGGCGACGGGAATTGCAAGTGACAGGCCTACCTTGCCGCGGTCATCGTTGGGGAGGACAGAGAGCACAGGAGCCAGGAAAGCCAGCATCATGGCAGCCGTAGCTGTGTTGCTCATGAACATCGAGAAAACTGAAATCACAATCAGGAAGCCCAGGAGGACCATCTTGGGCCGCGTGCCGAAGGGTTTCAGCAGGAACCTGGCCATGGTCACGTCCAGGCCGTACTCCTCAGCTACGATAGCGAGCACGAAGCCGCCCATGAAGAGCATGACGACCGGGTCGGCGAAGGCCGCCATCAGCTGCTTGTAGTCCACCAGCTGGCCGAATTCGGGCTTGCACATGAATCCAAGCCCCTTGTTTGATACCGTCAGCAGGGTCAAGGCGATGACCACAAGGGACGTAGTCCAGTTGGGGATGATTTCGAAAATCCACATCAGGGCAGCGAAAGCGAAGATCGCGATGACCCTCTGCTGCACCGCGGTAAGACCGTCAATACCAAAGAAACTTGTCGGGACAGCCCACAGGAAGATGGTGACAAGGAGCACGATGGGCAACAGGACAGAATACTTTACATTCAGTTTTTTTGATGCCATTTTATTCTAAACAATCTATATGTATCCTGAATTTAGGAATTGCAAATTTAATCATTATTTAGCTATAAACAACGAAATTGTAATAAGCTTGATTCCAAACCAGGGAAACTACTTCCTGTAGAAAACGGATTCAGCCAGCGGCCTGAGGTTATACCTTGAAGCCATGCACTCCCCATATGCACCGACACTGCGGATAGCGATGAAATCTCCCCTGTGGCACCGGTCTATGGAAAGTCCCTTGCCGAAGACGTCGGAACTCTCGCATATGGGTCCGACCACGTCATACAATTCCTCTTCCTCGCTGGAAGACAGGTTCTCCACACGGTGATAGGCATTGTACAGTGCCGGCCGTATGAGTTCTGTCATCCCGGCATCGAGGATGGCGAACTGTCTGGTAACCCCCTTCTTCACGTAAAGAACCCGTGATATCAGGGTGCCGCACGGAGCGACGACGCTGCGGCCGGGTTCGAAATGCACCGTCTGTCCCTGTTCCAGTTCGAGATGGCGGGCAAAGGTCTCGAAATAGCTTTTGAAATCTGCGATGTCCAGGTGGTTGGGATGCTGGTAGTTGATCCCGAGGCCTCCCCCTACATTGATGTCTCCAACCGGCAGGGAGCAGCGTTTCAACTTGGCGGTGATTTCATTTACCCTGTTGCAGAGGGCTACGAAATCCGCCATGTCCAGGATCTGTGACCCGATGTGGAAATGGAGCCCGCAGAAGCTCACATGCTCCATCCGGAGAACCTTGCGAAGGACGTTTTCGAGTTCTTCGTGGAATATCCCGAACTTGTTTTCGGCCAGCCCGGTTGTGATGTTGGCATGGGTATGCGCCCCTATGTCAGGATTGACCCTGATGCTGACCGGAGCCACTTTGCCGGCTTCTTTCGCAAGGGAATCAATTACTTCCAGCTCCGCCTCGGATTCAACGTTGAATCTGGAGATGCCCAGCCGGAGTCCAAGGAGGATGTCTTCATCCGTCTTCCCGACACCGGCAAAGACAATGGTATCAGGGGGGAATCCAGCGGCATATGCAGCAGCGACCTCGCCTCCGCTCACGCAGTCGGCGCCAAGTCCTGCTTCCGCTATGACCCTGAGGATCTCCGGGTTGGAATTGGCCTTAACGGCATAATGTACCCGGAAACCGGGGAAACGGCCGGCCTGCAGCTTGATTTCCTCCAGCGTCCGCTGCAGGAGATCCATGTCATAGAAATAGAATGGAGTCTTCCTGCCCTTGAAGCTGTCTATGGGGAAAGCTCCTTTCAGCATTTCTCAAAAAGATTTCTGCGCAGTGCATCCATGGCGCGCGCCTTGTCTTCCTCCTTGAGCAGGAAGGAGATGTTGTAGTTGCTCCCTCCGTATGAAATCATGCGCACCGGGATGTCTTTCAGCGCCCCCAGGACCCTGGACTCGAATCCGACGTTTTCCCAGTCCATGTCGCCCACAACGCACACTATGCACATGTCCAGGTCGACCGTAACAGTGCCGTAACGCTTCAGGTCGTGCACTATGGAACTCAGATGGGTAGTGTCGTCGATCGTCATGGACACTCCGACCTCGGAAGTGCATATCATGTCGATCGGAGTACGGTAGCTTTCGAATATCTCGAACACCCGGCGCAGGAATCCGTGCGCCAGGAGCATCCTTGAGGACTTGATCTTGATGGCCACGATGTTATCCTTCGCAGCCACTGCCTTTATCACCCCGCGGTCGGGGCTGTTGTCTATCAGGGTCCCTTCCGCATCCGGGTTCATGGTATTCAGCAGCCGGACGGGGATATTGGCGAACTTGGCCGGCTGGATACAGGTCGGATGAAGTATCTTCGCACCGAAATAAGCCAGCTCGGCCGCCTCCTCGAACTGGAGGTGCCTTACGGGACTGCTCCCGTCAACCACCCTTGGATCCACGTCGTGCATCCCGTCTATGTCGGTCCATATCTGGATTTCCTCAGCGCCGAGCGCAACTCCCGCAAGGGAAGCTGTGTAGTCGGACCCGCCCCTGTGGAGGTTGTCGATTTCATCCTGGGAATTCTTGCATATGAAGCCCTGGGTAAGGAACACCTCAGCTTCGGGATGTCCTTCGACCATAGGGACAAGGCGGGACGAAATGTAGTCCGAATCCGGCTCTCCCTGCTGGTTCAGCCTCATGAAATCCAGGGCCGGCAGCAGGACCGCCTTCTTTCCCTTCTCCACGAGATACAAGTACAGGAGCCTGCTGGACAGCAATTCGCCCTGAGCCACCAGGATCTTTTCCTGAGTGGCGGTGAACAGTTTCTTGGAGAATGTCTTGAGGTAGTCAAAGACCTCCTTTACGTACTGGAGGGCCTCATCCCTGGCGGCATCCGTCCCGTACAGGCGGGAGACGACCCGCTCGTACTTTGATTCAAGGGATGTCAAGGTGTCTATCGCACCCTCCTGGTTACGGTTGTGAAGATACCCGGCAACTTCCAGCAGAGTATTGGTAGTTCCGGACATTGCGGAAAGGACGACGAACGGCCTGTTTTCACGGCATATCAGTTCTGCCACTTTCTTCATCCTTTCCGGGGACCCGACCGAAGTCCCC
Organism: uncultured Bacteroidia bacterium; assembly: GCA_902803535.1. Taxonomy (GTDB): domain Bacteria; phylum Bacteroidota; class Bacteroidia; order Bacteroidales; family UBA932; genus Cryptobacteroides. The sequence continues at coordinate 6,965 of CADCQP010000032.1, forward strand.
CCGAATTTCAAAATCTTCATCGCAAGTGAGATTAAATGTTTCAGGTTACCCGATTATTGCTTCGAGCGCTAAAGATAGCAAAAAATAAAGCAACCCCGAAAGATTTCGTAACTTCCGGGGTCGCCTGCATATGTATTTCCAATGACTAGATCACTCCCTGCTCAAGCATAGCATGGGCCACTTTCATGAAGCCTGCGATGTTGGCTCCCTTGACATAGTCGATGTGGCCGTCCGGCTGGGTGCCGTACCTGACGCACTGCTCGTGTATTGCGGACATGATATGATGGAGCCTGTCGTCCACTTCCTTGGCCGTCCAGCTGATATGCTCTGCATTCTGAGTCATTTCCAGACCAGAAGTCGCAACTCCGCCGGCATTCACCGCCTTGCCCGGAGCGAAGAGCATCCCGTTCTCCTGCATCCAGTGGATGGCATCCGGCTGGCATCCCATGTTCGAAACCTCGAAGAGAGCCCAGCATCCGTTTGCCTTAAGCTGCTTGGCATCCTCGAGGCTGAGTTCATTCTGGAAAGCGCAGGTGAAAGCGATGTCAACAGGAACTATCCAGCTCTTCTTGCCGGCAATGAACCTGGCCTTGTCCGGGAACTTGGTTGCCATGTCCTCGACCATGTTCCTGTTGGAAGCACGCATGACCAGCATGTAATCGATCATCTCATCGGTAATCCCGTCCGGGATCTCGCAGACACCGTCCGGACCGCTTATGGCGACTACCTTCGCCCCAAGCTGCGTTGCCTTCTTGGCTGCACCCCAGGCCACGTTGCCGAAGCCGGAAAGGGATATCTTCTGTCCCGCGAGGTCTTTGCCGATCCTCTCGAGAGCCAGGTGGGCGAAATACATGGCCCCGTAACCGGTAGCCTCGGGACGGAGGATGGATCCTCCCCATGTCAGGCCCTTGCCTGTAAGGACTCCGGTATTATACTGGCGGGCAAGCTTGCGGTACATACCGTCAAGGAACCCTATCTCACGGCCGCCTACGCCTACATCACCGGCGGGGACGTCTTCGTCCGGACCTATGCAGCGCCAGAGTTCCAGCATGAAAGCCTGGCAGAAACGCATGATCTCGGCATCGCTCTTCCCTACCGGGTCGAAATCGGAACCGCCTTTGCCGCCGCCCATCGGAAGGGTGGTAAGCGCATTCTTGAAAGTCTGCTCGAATCCAAGGAATTTCAGCATGGAAGGAGTCACTGCCCTGTGGAAACGAAGTCCGCCCTTATAGGGACCGATAGCGCTGTTGAACTGCACACGGTAACCCAAGTTGGTCTGGATCTCTCCCCTGTCATCGACCCACGTTACGCGGAAGGTGTAGATACGGTCGGGCTCTACCATCCTTTCGACTATCCTGGCCTTCTCGAACTCAGGATACTGGTTGTAAACATCTTCAATACTCTCAAGTACTTCCTGAACTGCTTGAAGGTACTCGTTCTCTCCAGGGTGCTTTGCCTGGAGCATTGCCATGATTTCACTAGTTTTCATGATTCATGTTATCTTTTATGGTCAGTAATCATTCTATCTCCCATGTCGAGCCGCTGTGGAGCAGGTCATCGACGCAATGGATGTTCGAGGTGCGGGTCACTTCCTTGACCTGGTCGCGGACTCCGTCGTCATATGTCACGTCCTTCACGTCCCTGATAACCCCGAGGGCCACCGGGAAGTCCGGATACTTCATGTCCGCAAGCATCATGTGGATACCCGCGTTCTGGCAGTGGGCATCATGCACAAGCACGTCATCGAGTGTGAAGCCTCCCTCTCCTATGGTCACTACGCGCAAGCCCATTCCGTTCAGCACCAAGCCCTTGTCGTGGTTCTTGCCGAAGACCATCTTCTCTCCGTGGCGCAGTACTATGGTCCTGTCCTCGCGGAAAGCGGGATCGGATATGCTCTTGTGCGCCCCGTCATTGAATATGACGCAATTGGTCAGCATCTCCATAACCGAGCAGCCGTCATGCAGGGCCGCAGCCGTCATGACCTCCTCGGTCAGTTTCAAGGTAACGTCGAGACTGCGGGCGAAGAATGTTCCCTTGGCACCAAGCACGAGGCTTCCGGGATTGAACGGATGCTCGACAGTTCCATATGGCGAAGTCTTGGTGATGGCACCGAACTTCGAGGTCGGGGAATACTGTCCCTTTGTCAGGCCGTAGATCTGGTTGTTGAAAAGGATTATGTTGATGTCCACGTTGCGCCTGATGGCATGTATGAAGTGGTTTCCGCCAATGGCGAGAGCGTCGCCGTCACCGCATGCCTGCCAGACTGTAAGCCAAGGATTGGCAACCTTGATGCCGGTTGAAATCGCCGTGGCACGGCCATGGATCGAGTGGAATCCATATGTATCCATGTAATACGGAAGCCTTGAGGAGCATCCGATGCCGGAGACCACTACATAGCGTTCCTTCTCGTAATTGAGGGACTGGCTGACCATCGGGAGGGCCCTCTGGAGAGCGGCAAGGACGGCATGGTCGCCGCAGCCGGGGCACCAGCGTACTTCCTGGTCTGACTTGAAATCCTTGAATGATAGACTTGCCATATTACTCGAGAGCCTTGTTTATTGCGTCCACGAGCTCGCCCACCAAGAAGGGCTGGCCCTGGACTTTGTTACACTTGATGATCTCCGCCTCCGGGAAGAGGGTACGCAGGTATCCGGCGAACTGTCCGCTGTTGAGCTCGCAGACAAGGACCTTCCGGAAACCGCCGAGCACCTTTCCGGTGTTCCTCGGAACGGGGAAGATATAGTCGAAATGGGCATATGAAACCTCTTTCCCCTCCTGGCGGACTTCATTTATCGCTGAGAGGATATGTCCATATGTTCCGCCCCATCCTACAACCAGGAGATTGCCTTCCTGCGGTCCGTCAACCTTGAGTTCGGGAATGTAATCGGCTATCTTCCGGACCTTTGCAGCCCTTTCATCGACCATCATCTGGTGGATCTCCGGAGCAGATGAAAGCACTCCGTCATGGTTCTTCTCCAATCCTCCGACCCTGTGTTCGAAGCCTTTCTGCCCGGGAAGGGCCCAACGCGGCACCAGGGTCTCAGGATCACGTTCGAACGGCTTGAACTTGCCGTCCTGGGGAAGCTTGGTAGCAAACGGCGGCTTGATCTCGGGATAATCCTTCATGGAAGGGATCAGCCATGGTTCGCTGCCATTGCCGAGGAATCCCTCGGAAAGCAGCATGACGGGAGTCATATGTTCAAGGGCTATCTTAGCAGCGGAAAATGCGGCATCGAAGCAATGTGCCGGCGAATGGGCGGCCACGACCGGAATAGGACATTCTCCGTTCCTTCCGTACAGGGCCTGGTTCAGGTCTGTCTGCTCTGTCTTGGTGGGGATGCCGGTGGAAGGGCCGGCCCTCTGGACATCAACCACGACAAGCGGGAGCTCCGTCATCACCGCAAGACCGAGTGCCTCGGATTTCAGGGAGAGTCCGGGTCCGGAGGTAGTCGTAACGGCGAGGCTTCCGGCATAAGAGGCTCCGATCGCGGTGCATATGCCTGCGATTTCATCTTCCGCCTGCATGGTTTTGACTCCGAGGCTCTTGTAAATGGCAAGCTCCTCCAGGATCGCAGTCGCGGGAGTGATGGGATATGAACCGCAGAAAAGCTGCAGGTGCGCCTTCTCAGCTGCAGCCATCAGCCCCCAGGCAGTTGCCTGGTTACCGGTGATGTTCCTGTAGGTGCCCTTCTTCAGCTTTGCGGGAGCGATGTGATAGGTATCCGGAACCATCTGGAGATTAGCCGCATAATTGAAACCGTCCTTAAGGACTTTCTGGTTCGGGGCGACCATCTCAGGATGCTTCTTGCCGAACTTGTTTTCCAGGTACTGCAAGACGTAATCGAGAGGCCTGTCGAAAATGAAGCAGGCCATCCCGAGGGTGAACATGTTCTTGCACTTGTGGACTGACTTTGGATCCATGCCTGAATCCTTCAGGCTCTCTTCGGTAAGGGAAGTAATCGGAGCGGCTATGATGTTCCTGTCTTCAACCTTGAGTTCCAGGAAGGGATTGTCCGTCTTGAAACCGGACTTGGCCATCCCCGCCTCGTCAAAGGCATCGCTGTCAACAAGGATCATCGCATTACGCTTGCACCACTTGGCATTGGCCATGAGCGCAGCCGGATTCATTGCAACAAGCAGATCGCAATAGTCACCGGGGGTAGTAACATTCTCGCTTCCGATGTGGACCTGGAAGCCCGACACTCCGGAGACAGTGCCCTTAGGGGCGCGGATCTCGGCCGGATAGTCGGGGAAGGTGGAAAGTTCATTGCCGTAGATGGCTGAGGTGTTGGCAAACAGGGAGCCTGTCAGTTGCATCCCGTCACCTGAATCCCCTGCAAATCGGATCACAACATCCTTGGCGTCAACAACTTTGTGTTTCATTTAAAACAGTCCGGACAAATGGTTTCTTATAATTTTTTACAAAAATAAATGATTTAAATGACAAAATGAAACAAAAATAGACCGGATCGATTATTATCGATCCGGTCCGACAATTTATATGGTAATAATCTATTCCTGAGCCGGGGCCTGGGCTGCTGCCTGGAGCTCCTGCTGGAGGCTCTCAAGAGTACGGCCTTCCTTGATTCCGAGAGCCTTGCGGGCTGCAGGGGTGAGGTCGGTGCTCTGTGAAGGATCGAAATAGAGCAGCTGGCTTACCTCGAAGACATAGATATAGTGACCTGCCTTTGCAAGCTTCTCGACAGTCTCCTGGGCTTTCTGCTGGATGGGGGCGAAGAGTTGCTGCTGCTGGTTGGCAAGCTCCTGCTGTACGTTCTGCTCGAACTCCTGGATTCTCTGCTGGATGTCGGCGAGTTCCTTTTCCTTGCTCTCGCGGATGGCCTGGGTCCAGGTGGAAGCCTTCTGCTGATACTGCTGGGCTTTTGTCTGGAATTCCTGGATCATGCTCTGGTCAGTCTGCTGAGCCTCTTTCTGTGCAGCGGAAAGCTGGGCACGTGCGGCATCGGCTTCGTCAGTGAGCTGGATCAGTTCAGTGAAGTTGACGTGAGCGAACTTGGTCTGCGCTCCTGCAGCCACTGTAAGGAAAGCCATTGCGGCGATTAAAACTATCTTTTTCATATTCTTTGTAATTTGTTATCCAACTTAATTGTTTTTACCCAGCCTGTGCTTGCAGCAATTATCAGACCACACTAGAATTGTTGACCTATCATGAAGTGGAAATGGCTCTTCCCGTTAGACGTATGGTCGTCGAAACCATAACCCCAGTCAACTCCCAGCAAACCGACGACAGGCAGGAACACCCTCACGCCGACACCGGCCGAACGCTTGATTTCAAACGGGTTGAAGTCCCTGATGTCGGACCAGCAGTTTCCTCCTTCAACGAATCCCAGGACGAAAATGGTCGACTGCGGCTGCATGACAACCGGGAACCTGAGCTCGACGGTGTATTTGTCATACACGTTACCGGCGGAAGCGTATCCCAGCTGATTGTACTTGGTCTGGGCATACGGGGTGAGGGAACCGTTCTCATATCCCCTGAGGGCGATGACCTCGGTTCCATATGAATCATATCCCGACATTCCGTCGCCACCGACATAGAAGCCTTCGAACGGCGAATAGCCCCAGCGCCTGTTATAATAGCCGAGGTACCCGAACTGGGCCCTGGTCATGAGCACGAAATTGCCGAAAAGCTTGGTATAGGTCTCAGCGTTGAACTTAAACTTATAGTATTCAATCCACTTGTACCTGTGTTCCCCGCTCCAGTTGTCATAGTCGATGTCCTTGTAGCTGTGCACCTTGGCAGGCCTTCCGTTGGCATCGAGGTTGCCCCAGTCCTTCTTCCTGAGCAGGGAATAGGGAGGAGTGGCCTGGAGCGACACGGAGAAGTTCGAACCCTGGCGGGGATAGATCTGCTGGTCCGTGGAGTTACGCGACAGGCTGGCTATATAACTGATGTTGTGGGAAACTCCGTTGTTGATGATGAACGACGAAGACGACCAGTCCTTCAGCCTGTAAGTCTGCCATGACAGGCCGTTATAGAGGACGAAATAGCTGTCAGGCCACTTGAGGCGGTTTCCAATGCCCGCCTGGAAGCCGAACACCTCGAAACTCTTGTCATTGTTGAGGATGTTGTACTGGAGGATAGAGTTGGTCATCCTGGAGTAATAGGTCGAGATGCTCAGCGAGGTAGGCTTCTTTCCGAAGAGCCACGGCTCGGTAAAGGAAGCGCTCAATGAAGTATAATAGCGTCCGTTCGTCTGGAAACGGAACGTCAGGTTCTGTGCGTCGCCCAGGGGGACGGGGGTCCAGGCCTTCTTGTCGAAGATCCTCCTGGAGGAGAAGTTGTTGAAGGAGACGCCGGCAGTCACGACGAATGTCCTTCCGCCCCATCCTCCGGAGAGTTCCAGCTGGCTCGAGGGCTTCTCGGTCACGTTGTAAACAATGTCAACCGTGTTCTCCATCTGGTTCGGCAGGATGGAATAGCCGGTGCTGGGATCGGCGATGGCCTCCGGGTCGAACTGGCCGAGGGAGGCGATCTCACGTATGGACCTCTCGAAATCGGTCTGGCTGAACAAGTAGCCCGGACGGGTGAACACCTGACGGCGGACGACCTTCTCGCTGGTGAGGTCGTTGCCGTTGATTATGATGTTGTTCAAGGTCGCAGGCTTGCCTTCGGAAATACGCATTTCCACATCGATGGAGTCCTGGGTGATCGCCATCTCTACGGGAGTGACGTTGAAGAACAGGTAACCGTTGTCACGGTAAAGCTTCGACACGTCATAGTCATTCTGCTTGCCGCCGCCCATAAGGCGCTTCTGCATGGTCACGATGTCATATGGGTCACCCTTCTTCACGGAAAGGATCTCGTTGAGGGCATCGGTGGAATAGACGGAATTACCCGTCCAGGTAACATTCCTGAAATAATATTTCTTCCCCTCGTCGACGTAGAAATCTATGGCAAGGCGGTTCGGCTTGTCGGGGAGGGTGTAGATAGTGTCCTTGAGTATCCTCGCGTCCCTGAATCCCGCCTCGTTGAAAGCGCTGATCAGCGCGCTCTTGTCATTGGCGTACTCCTTCTCCTTGAATTTCTTCGTCTGGAAGAAATTGTAAATCTTCGCGGAGTTGGTCTTCTTCATCGCCTTCTCGAGCTTGTAGTCGGAAAGGGTCTTGTCACCGATGAAGTTGATTTCCTTGATCCTGACCTTGGCGCCCCTGTCAACCGAGAAATTGACCCTGATGGCGTTCTTGATCACAGTATCTTTCCTGACTTCAGGCTTGACAGTACAGTTCAGGTAGCCCTTCTCTGCATAGAAACGCTTGATAATGTCGCTGGTAGTCTTGGCTACGTACTCTGAATACTCTCCTCCCCTCCTGAGATTGAGCCTTTCCTGAAGGTCCTTGCGTTCTCCGCTCTTGACTCCGGTGTAAGTCCATGTGGACACCCTCGGCCTCTCTTTGATCCCGACCACGAACCAGGCCGAATCGGCATTCTCGCTCAGGTGGTCTATCCTGAGGGAAACATCCTCAAAATACCTCTGGGACCAGAGCCTGTCGATAATGGAGGCCATGTCGTCTCCCGGCACGGTGACTTCCATTCCCTTGGCCAGGCCAGCCAGCTGGAGGATCTGGGAGGAACTGAAATAGTTGTTCCCTTCCACGGAAACCCCGCTTACGATATACTTGCGGGGATTGTTATAGTCAATCTCCACTCCGGCCTTCTCCTGGGCATGGAGTGCGCCAGGGAGGATCAAGGCCAAAGCAAGCAGGATTGTCTTTATAGCTCTCATCAAGGCTCTATTCACAAAAAGTATCTTGCAAAGATACACTAATTATTTCACTTTACCATAACGCCGGTCCCGCCTCGAGTACTCATCTATCGCATCCATGAGTTCCTTCTCCCTGAAATCCGGCCACAGGATGTCAGTAATGTAGAACTCCGAATAGGCAGCCTGCCAGAGGAGGTAATTACTGATACGCTGCTCACCGGAAGTCCGGATGATCAGGTCCGGGTCGGGGATTCCGGCAGTGGCCAGGTAATTGTCGAAATCCTCCATGGTGAATTCCCTGCCGGGATCGGCGGCCATGTCTGCAGCCATTTTCCTGGCGGCCTGGAAGATATCCCATTTGCCGCTGTAGCTGAGGAAGATGACCAGCGTCATACCGGTGCACGCAGCTGTATTCTCTTCGGCTTTGGATATGGCACTCCTGACTACCGGGGAAAGCCTCGCGATGTTTCCGATGACCCGGACGCGGATGTTGTTCTCGATAAATGTGCCGAGTTCAGCGGTAATGGACTCCACCAGAAGGTTCATCAGCGCCGTGACCTCCTTCAACGGCCTCTTCCAGTTCTCTTCCGAAAACGCGAAGAGGGACAGGTACTTGATTCCGGCCTTGGCCGCACACGAAACACAGGCCCGGACGCTCTCGCGGCCTTCCTTGTGGCCGCTTACCCGTTCCAGGCCCCGCTGTTTGGCCCACCTCCCGTTCCCATCCATTATGATGGAGACGTGGGCAGGGATGATTCTGTTTTCCTCCATATGGGATCCCGCTGCTTAAAGGTTCCTAATATCCTCCCCCCAGAAAAGTTTCGAGGTGAGTGCCTTCTCGAAATTAGACTCGGTCAGGCGGATTCTTCTGAGCGAAAACTGTGCCACCGAAATGGAAAGGGAGATTCCGGAGGGGACGGTCAACGTCCTGTTGTCCATGGTCAGGAGGGCCTTGTCGTCCCGCGAGCGGAGCCTGATGCCGATCCGAGTACTTTCGGGCACCACCAGAGGCCGCACGTTCAGGTTGTGCGGGGCGATCGGGGTTATCAGGAGCACCTTCGATTCGGGATAGCAGATGGGGCCTCCGGCGCTGAGCGAATAGGCAGTGGAACCGGAACTTGTCGCGACGAGGAGCCCGTCTGCCCAATATGTAGGCAGGGACCTGCCGTTCACGCTGACATCGATTCCTATCATTCCCACCCCGAAGCGGTGGACGGAAACCTCATTGAGGGATATGGGCCAGAAACCTTCAACGGACGATGTGTCGAAACCGTAGATCCGGGTCTCTATCAGGGTGCGGTCTTCGAGGGTGTAGTTTCCGCTGAGGAGTGAATCCAGGACTTCTTCGGGCTTGTTCTCCGACAGGAAACCAAGCCTTCCGAGATTGACCCCCACGACGGGGATCATCGAATCGCGGACCCGCTTCGCAGCAGAAAGGAACGTGCCGTCGCCTCCGATTGCCATCAGCAGGTCGGTACCCTCCCTGAGGTCAGCATATGTCTTGATCGGATAGACTGTGACTCCGGCATCGTGCATCCTCTCCAGGAGAGCCTTCACGCGGGGGTCCTCTCCAAGCCCGGCTTTCTTTATATATATGGCAATTGTCATGGCGTTTCGTATGAATTCTCAAATTTAGCATTTTTTGCACAAAATGCATATTTTTGCAACCTGTAAACACTTGGACATCATGACTAGACTTAGCGTAAACATCAACAAGATCGCCACTTTGCGGAATGCCAGGGGCGGTTCGATGCCGGACGTGGAGAAGGCTGCGCTGGACTGCGAGCGGTTCGGGGCAGAAGGGATCACCGTCCACCCAAGGCCAGACGAGAGGCACATACGCTACTCGGACGTCAGGCTGATCCGCCCGACCCTTAAAGTAGAATTCAACATAGAAGGCAATCCGATCCCCTCATTCGTATCCCTCGTAAAGGAGGTGGTCCCAGACCAGGTGACCCTGGTACCCGACGGGCAAGACGCCATCACATCCAACTGCGGATGGGACACCATAGCCAACGAAGGCTTCCTGACCGACATATGCAAAGAATTCAAAGACTGCGGGATACGTGTTTCCATCTTCGTCAATCCGGATCCCCGCATGGTCGAAGGAGCCGCGAAATGCGGTGCGGACAGGGTGGAACTCTACACTGCCGGATACGCTGAGGATTATCCCCGGGACAGGGAGAAGGCGATAGCCCCTTACCTCGCCGCGGCCGTACGGGCACGCGAGTGCGGACTCGGCCTCAACGCGGGCCACGACCTCAACCTGGAGAATCTCGAATACTTCATCCGCACTATCCCGTGGACCGACGAAGTCTCGATAGGGCATGCGATCATATGCGACGCCCTCTACATGGGACTGGAGAAAACTATCTCCGCATATCTGGCAAAGGTTAAGATATTTTAGCTATCTTTGCAGATTGATTCATCTCTCGTTTATTTAACATTTTAAATGATATGAAAAACACATCACTCGTTCTCAGCGTCATCGCCCTTGCAGTGGCGCTCATCTTCGGAATCCTTTCCCTCACACCAAGGGACGGCAAGAAGGTCCAGGCCCCCGCAGCCGGTGAAAATTCCGCTGCAGGCGCTACAGCCGGTTCAATCGTGTACTACAATCTTGACAGGGTACTCAGCGAATACGACAAGGCCAATGACCTCCGCTCCATCGTAGAGACCAAGGTGAACGGAATCAACGACGAGGTAAACCGCAGGGGAAACAGGCTCCAGAAGGATGTCAACGATTTCCAGGACAAGATCAACAAGGGACTCCTCCTCCGCAGCGACGCAGAAGCCCGCGGACAGCAGCTCACCCAGCGCCAGCAGGAATTCCAGAACTACGCCAACCAGAAGCAGCAGGAGATCATGGAAGAGCAGCAGGTGCTCACCAACCAGATCGCTGACGCCATCAAGCAATATATCGACAAGTTCATCGCCGAGAAGCGCTATGCAATGGTCATAGCCGTCCAGGGAGACATCCTCCCCATGCCGATTAACGCTGCTGACAGCACCTACGACGTCACCGACGAGCTTCTCAAGGGACTCAACGACGAGTACATCCTCACCAAGGGCAACGCAACCAAATAAGCTTCTCCCAAGAGATTGAAGATTGCCATATTATCCAGTTTCTTCCCCCTGCGCGGCGGAATCGCCCAGTTCAATGCAGCATTGTACACGGAGCTGGGGAAGGAACACGATGTCAAGGCATTCAATTTCTCGAGGCAATACCCCGGGATCCTCTTCCCGGGAAAAACCCAGTACGTAAGCGAGAAGGATGACACAGCCAAGGTAACCGCGGAACCCGTCCTGGACACGGCAAATCCCTTTTCATACGGAAAGGCGGCCAGGACCATCAGGAAATGGGATCCCGACCTCCTGCTGATGAAATACTGGATGCCCTGGTTCGCCCCCTCACTGGGCTACGTGGCAAGGCATATGTCCCCGCGGTGCAAGGTAATCCCGATACTGGACAACGTCACCGCACACGAAAAAAGGTTTTTCGACACAGCACTGACAAAGTACTTCCTCGGAGGATGCGACGGCTTCGTGACCATGTCCGGGGAAGTAACCTCAGACCTGCTTGCCCTCAAGCCCGACGCCAGGTACCTCCTCAGGCCCCATCCGCTCTATTCCCACTTCGGCGAACCGCTCGCAAGGGAAGAGGCATGCAGCCGGCTTGGACTCAGGCCGGAGCTGAAGACACTGCTCTTCTTCGGGTTTATCCGAGCCTACAAGGGCCTGGACATCCTCCTGAAGGCTTTCGACATGCTGGATGATACCTATCAGCTTGTCATTGCGGGAGAACCTTACGGATCCTTTGACAGCTACGGGGACATGATCGGTTCCTCCCCTGCAAAGGACAGGATACACGTCTTCACGGATTACATCCCGGACTCATCCGTAAAGGTCTATTTCTCCGCAGCCGACCTGACCGTCCTTCCCTACCGCAGCGCATCCCAGAGCGGGATTTCCTCTGTCTCTTTCAACTTCGAAGTCCCCTCGGTAGTGACCCCCGTAGGTGGCCTGCCCGCCAGCATAGGAGACACGGGCACCGGACTCGTGACCAGGGATGTCTCTCCCGAAGCGGTAGCAGAGACCATCACCACGTATTTTTCCTCCGGAACGATACGGGAACAATGCAAGGAAAACATACGCCGGGAGAAAGACCGCCTTTCATGGCGCGCTTTCTGCAAGGCATTGGCTGACTTCGCGCAAACACTTTAGAAACAACATATGCCGCAATGAAATACGCCCTCCACATATTCCTCATGTCAGCATCCATGCTGGCCCTGGCCGTGAGCGTCCCGGCACAGACATATACCCAGACGCCGGTAACGGTTTCCAAAGACAAGATCCGTGGCAGTGACGGCAACATCTACTTCTCGCACGTCGTTCTCGAGAAGCAGACCCTGTATTCGATAAGCAAGGCATATGGAGTCTCCGTAGAGGACATCTACAAGGCCAATCCGACCCTCCACCTCGAGACCGAGTCCCTGAAAAAGAACCAGATACTCCTCATACCCATCACATCCACGGCCAAAAGGGAAGAAACCGCCCGGCAGAGTGAACCGGCCCCTGAGCCGGAAGTGGCCAAAGAAGACAGCCAGCCTAAGGATGAGTTCATCAAGCACACCGTAAAGTGGTATGAAGACCTGGATGACATCGCCCGTAAATACGGTTGCGACGTCCAGACCATAATGCAGGTCAACAAGCTGACCAGTACGAAAGTTAAAAAGCGTACCAAGCTCCTGATCCCCAAACATCCGGAACACTGGAGCACCTCCGCGCCAGCCGAAGCGCCAGCACAGGCGGAAACTGTCCCCCAGACCGGAGAGCCAGAAGAAAAGGTGACACCGGAAGACACTCCTTCGGCTGAGACCGTAGATAACCAGGAATCTCCTGCCGGGGGCATCTTTGACTGGCTCCTCTTCAAGGAGAAGAAGGAACTCACAGCTTTCCTCCTGCTCCCCTTCAATTCGAAGGGCACTCCCGATCCGATGTTCATGGATTTCTACTCGGGAGTCATGATGGCCATGAGGGACCTCAAGGCATCTGATGGCATCACCACCGACCTTAACGTCTATGATGTAGCCGGCGGGAACCTGCCCGTCCAGGGAGAAAGGCTCTCTGCCGGAGACCTGGTCATAGGCCCGGTCAGCACGACCGACCTGGGCAAGGTACTCGACAGCGGAATCGGCTCTGCACCTGTCATTTCCCCACTCGATCCCAAAGCCGAGACAATTGTGGGGAACTACAGCAACCTGATCCACGCCCCTGCTCCGGCAGCGGCACAGTACATGGACCTGGTCAACTGGATCAGGAGCGACATGGACAGCGGCGACAAGTTCATAGTCTTCACCGAGAAGGGAACCGCGGCAAGTCCCTCGATGGCCCTTTTGCAGAAAGATATCGAAGAATCCGGCATCCCCTCCTCAACCATCTCATACGGTATCCTGGAAGGCCGGAACCTTACAGGCTCGATGACCGCCCAGTTCACCAAGGAAGGGACCAACAGGATCGTAATAGTTTCTGAAAGCGAGGCGTTCGTCACCGATGTAGTCAGGAACCTCAACCTGATGTCGCACATGGAGTACAAGATAGTCCTCTATGCCCCCGCCAGGATCCGTTCCTTCGACACCGTAGGGGTTGAGAACTTCCACACTGTCTCCATGCACGTCTCATGCTCCTACTACATAGATTACAACGACCAGAAAGTCAAGGACTTCGTCCTGCAGTACAGGGCGCTTTTCGGAGCCGATCCCTCCCAATTCTCCTTCCAGGGCTATGACATCGCCACCTACTTCCTGAAAATAGCCTCGAAATACGGCAGCCGCTGGCCGCAGGCCCTCACCCGCTTTGACGGCAAAGGACTCCAGAGTGATTTCAACTATGAGTCGCAGCAGCCCCGCATCAACCAGGCGGTAAGGAGGATAGTATATAACCCGGACTTCAGCATCACCCTGCTTAAATAGCATATACAGATGATTATCCGCAGCAAAGCACCGCTCAGGCTTGGGCTTGCAGGAGGCGGCACCGACGTGTCACCCTACTGCGACATGTACGGCGGGCTTGCCCTCAATGCGACGGTGAACCTCTGCGCCTACTGCACGGTGGAGGACACCGACGACGGGAAGCTCACAATCAATTCATATGATTCGAACTGCTTCAAGAGTTTCCCCCTGTCCGGCGAACTGGAGATAGACTCGGAGGCTACCCTCATCAAGGGCGTATGCAACAGGATCATGCGGGATTTCGGCATCCGGCCGTGCCCGATGAAGATCACCACTTACAACGATGCGCCGGCAGGTTCCGGACTGGGGACCTCATCGACCATGGTGGTCTGCATCCTGAAAGCCCTGGCGGAAAAATTCTCCCTTCCGCTCGGGGACTACGAGATCGCCCGCCTGGCATATGAGATCGAAAGGACGGACCTGGGTCTCAGCGGCGGCCGCCAGGACCAGTATGCCGCTTCCTTCGGAGGATTCAACTACATGGAGTTCATGCCCGACGGCATAGTCATAGTCAATCCCCTGAAGATCAAGAGATGGATCATTGACGAGCTGGAAGCATCAATGGTACTGTACTTTACGGGGATCTCACGAGAGAGTGCCAACATAATAGACCTACAGAAAAAAAACACCGCTGAAGGCAACCTGGAGGCCATTGAGGCCATGCACAGGATAAAGGCCAGCGTCGATATGATGAAGATAGCGCTCCTCAAGGGAGACATGCACGAATTCGCATCCATACTCGGGCAGGCCTGGGAAGACAAGAAGAAAATGGCCGGACCTATAACCAATCCCGGCATCCAGGAGGTGATGGATGTCGCAAAGGCATCGGGAGCCATCTCAGGCAAGGTGTCCGGAGCGGGCGGCGGAGGCTTCATCATGTTCATGGTGGAACCCACCAGGAAAAAACAGGTAATTGACGCCCTCGGCAAGCTGAGCGGCTTCGTAATGCCGTTCCAGTTCACCGACGGCGGCGCACACGCCTGGAAAATCTATCCGACAGACAGCGTAAAAGACCTGTAGACATATGATTTCGCAACTAACAGAACGCTATCCGGCCCTTGCCCACTGCAGTGGTGCAATCGCCAAGGCATATGACATTCTCGCCACTTCCTTCTCCAACGGAGGCACTCTGCTGATAGCGGGGAACGGCGGTTCCGCGGCCGATGCGGAGCACATATGCGCCGAACTGATGAAAGGCTTCCGGAAAAAGCGTCCACTGTCCCCTGAAGAGAAAAAGGCCCTCCTGGAAGCAGACCGCCCGATGGGAGAGATCCTCTCCGGAAAGCTTCAGGGTGCCCTTCCCGCAATAGCGCTGAGCGCCTGCTCTCCCCTCTCGAGCGCATATGCTAACGACTGCGATCCCGTCCTGGCATATGCCCAGCAGGTAAACGGTTACGGACGTTCCGGGGATGTCTTTTTCGCGATAAGCACCTCCGGGGAAAGCCGCAACCTCCTTTTTGCCGCAGTAACGGCGAAGGCCAGGGGACTGAAGGTCATAGCCCTGACCGGCAACAAGGACAGTTCCCTCTCGAGGCTGGCAGATGTCTGCATCAAGGTCCCCCAGAGCGAGACCTACCTGGTCCAGGAACTTCACCTTCCGGTCTATCACTGCCTCTGCAACATGCTGGAAGAGAAATTCTTCTCCGAATGAAAACGGTAATCATAGCCGGCGGGAAAGGGACCCGCATCGCATCTTCCTATTCTGAGATTCCCAAGGCGATGATCCCTGTCGAAGGGAAGCCTGTGATCCAGCGACAGGTCGAAATGGCCGCTTCGCATGGATTCAAGGATTTCATCTTCCTTACAGGCCATCTCGGGGATGTCATCCAAGACCATTTCGGGGATGGTTCCTCATTTGGAGTAAACATCACCTACAGCCGGGAAACCGAACCTCTTGGTACGGCCGGGGCGCTCCGTCAGGTCAGGAACCTTCTCACTGAAGACTTCTTCGTCTTCTACGGAGACACCGTAATGGATGTGGACATGGAGCATATGCTCCGCTTCCACAGGGAAAACCGCTCCGA
>CADCQP010000033.1 GCA_902803535.1 uncultured Bacteroidia bacterium
CAGAAGGATCAGTCCCGCCGGTTCAAGCGACTTGGTCATCACCTTCTCCAGCTCCTCCTTCCCGTAGCCCCTGGAAAAGCCCAGGACCACCATGGCGAAAATGGTCGCAATCAGCAGGGCGACAAATGGTTCCCCGAGGAAAGCAAGGATGGGGCGTGCTCCTTCCATTGCGGGGACAACCTTAGCCACCGAATTCAGCACGATCAGGAGAAGCGGAATGAGAATGATGCATATGACCGTCCAGAGCGGAGGCAGCTTTGAGTCATCCAGTTCAGCAGCTCCCTCCATGGGCGGAGGGGGAGCGACAGGGTATTTCCTGTCACATATACTGCCCCACAACGGTCCGGCCACCACCAGCGCGGCAGCCCCGCAGAAGACTCCGACCAGGATGACCCAGCCAAGCTCTACGCCAAGCATCCCGGCCACAAGGACAGGACCCGGGGTGGGAGGGATGAATGCATGTCCTACTGCAAGCCCGGCAAGCAGGGGAATGACATAATAAAGGCTGGAATGGCTAGACCTGCGGGCCATCGAGAAAGCCAGGGGAATGAGGATTATCAGTCCGGCATCGAAAAACACCGGGATGGCCACTATGAGTCCGGTAAGCCCGAGGGCCCATGCTGCCTTCCTGTCCCCGAATCCCATCGCCATGGACGAGAGACTCTGTGCTCCGCCGGACACTTCCAGGATCGCCCCGAACATGGATCCGAGGCCGACCAGGAGGGCAATTCCCTTAAGCGTCTCGCCGATTCCCTGATTGACAGACGCAACTATCTCACTGAAAGGCATTCCTGCAAGCAGCCCGATCGCTATCGCCCCCGTCAGGATGGCGACTACGGCCTGGACCTTGAACCTTATTATAAGGAGCAGGACCAGTCCGAGCCCGGCGAGGGCGGCAAAGATCAGTTGTGCAGCAGAGGCCATCTCAATCCAGTCTGACTTCCAGTGAAGACTTCACATCATGATCCGGGACATCCACCCGGAGGAATCCGTCCTGACCATAAGTCCAGGAATCCGAAGCTGTGCCGTTGACCGTAACTGTCGATGGCCTGGCGCTGAGGGCGAACTGCAGGTGATAGGTACGCATCGGGCTCATGCCTTCATATGTCCCCTGTACTGGTTCAACGCTGAACGTGACCTTGCTGCCAGCCTGCTCGCAGCGCATGGCGGTAGAAGCCCAGGCCCCGTCCTTATAGGCGAACGAAGTACCGTCGTCTTCGCGCAGGACATATGAGCTCTTTCCACAGGGGAATATCTTGACTGTCAGCGTGTCAAAACTGGATTGAGGCTGTTTCCCGTCGATTACGGCGCCACGGGATCCATCCGCTGGGGCAGGACACATCGGGAGGATGGCGCCGCCCCTTGCGAAGAGCAGGCCGGCCTTGTCCGAGGGATACTGATGGGTAATGGTCCTGCCTCCCTCCAGACGTTCTCCTGTCCAGTAATCGATCCACTCTCCCTCAGGAAGGTAGATCTCATTGCTGAAAGCCCCGACCAGCAGCGATGGTCCGAACATAAACTCAGTGGTAAGGTCATCCGCCTTCATGTCATCGGGAAATTCCAGGGGAAGGGCCCGTACTATGGGCATTCCTGTCTGTGCACCCTCGAGGGCGGCAGAATAGATATAGGGCAGGAGCGCGGCACGGAGCCTGGCATATCCCAGATAAGTTTTCCGCATCTCACCTCCGAAATAGAAAGGATGATGCATGGAGAACCAGCTGTTGATCTGCATCCATGGCAGGAACGTGCCGAAATGGAGGCTCTGGGCCTGGATATCCCTCGGGGCGGACATTACGTCACAGGAGGAGTTCATGAATCCGCTGAGCCCCATGTTCAGCTGGTCGAAGAGGGCGACTATCGTACCGCCGTTGTCTCCGCTGGTCATGGCACCCCACTGCTGTGATCCAGACCAGCCGCCGCAATAGTGCAGCCATGCCCGCCTTCCGGTATGCCTGGCAAATGAGGATGAAACCTGCTTGAGGATCAGGACCTGGTTCAGGTTGTGCATCTGGCGGTCGCCACGGTTGTTGTGGTAAACCATCCCAGGATGCTCATCGATGGTCCTGGCGGGATCGAGCTTGAATCCATCGACTCCGAAATCCACGAAATTCAGGAGATGGTCGCACCAATGCTCCTGACCGCTGGCCTTACGGCCTTCACGCTCCGCGATTTCATCCTCTTCGGTAATTGAAGGGTCGTATTCCAGGCAGAGCCACAGGCCAAGGTGATAGCCCATGGCATGAAGCCGCCCGATGAACAGCTGGTTGTGCTCGGTCTTGGGGTAGTCTTCGTGCCGCCAGTACGGCTCCGGCGAGAACTTGTCGAAATTCCAGGTCTTCGATGTCGAGAAATCATAACGCTTGGCCATCCACTGGGGTTCAAGCCAGAGCAGGTCGCATGGGAACCCCATATCCCTCATCATGGCGCCGTCTCGCACGATATCGAACTGGTCTTCCAGCATGTTGGGACCGAAACACAGTCCATATGCCCAGCGCGGAAGCAGGTACGGCCGTCCGGTCACCTGGGTGTAAGCATCCAGGAGCGAGGGGATCCCGTCACCGAACATGAGGTAGAAATCCGCCTCGGGCGATGTGTCATAGATGTTGAAAGTTCCTGGGGCAACGGCTCCTGCATCAAAATACTGCTCGGTAGTATTGTTGTTGTAGATCGCCCACCCGCCGGTGCTGAGCATGAAAGGATGAGGACTCTCGGTGTGCTGGTAAGTCGACCACATGCGCAGTATCTCTCCACGATGCTGGATATGGGAACGGCTGGTGTTGCCGCCCCCGTAAAGCCTCTCCCCGTCACGCAGGGAAAGGGATATCATTCCGACCTGGGGTTTCTCCCCGCTGTCTGAAGATGTCAGTTCCTGACGCTTTCCGGTGTCTCCTATGATGCCGCTGTTTCGGCTGACCTTGAGATCCTTGAATTCCTTGTCAACCGCCTCGGCTACCCGGGACGCAAGGGGAGTGTCCCCGCCCAGGAACTCCAGGCGTCCGATCACGGCAGTGCCGTCCTTCTTCCTGGCCGAAAACCTTCCGGTCCTGCCGTCCAGGCTGAGGGAATAAGTCCCGGAGGACACCGTAACGTCCTTTCCCCGCGAGGATATGACTGCATCGACCGGAGCCCAGTCTGATTTGACGATGCCATAGCGTTCCATCAGGGACTCCTCCGGAGCATTTCCCCGGAATATCCTGACCCTGAATATATTGTCTGAGCAGACCGTTATCCTGGCCTTCTTCCCGTCAGGCATAGGGAAATCCCTTTCCCCGCCGGCGGCGAAAAGGGGCAGCGAGGAAAGGAAAACTAACAGGAATGCAAGTTTCCTCATTTCTCCTTACCAGTGTAAACCAGATAGTTGTCAAGGACGATGGTAATGCCGTCCTCTTTGTTGAGGAAGTTGAAGGTAAGGGTGTGAGGTCCTTCGGGCAGGTTGTACTTATAGTAAAGTTCGGCAGAAGCACCCATTCCGGAAGAGGGGTTAGACACTACCGCGCTGAGTTCTCCGTCGAGATAGACCGCCACCTGGGCCTCATATCCATGCTCCTTGTAGTTCTTGTCTTTGTAGAAATGGTACTTGACCACGATTCCGTTTCCTTCGAAATCGATCTTGTCAACCAGGTATATGGACCTGCCAAGGCTGTATTTGTTCTTCGGATAATGCCCGGCGAAACTCTGTTCGAAACGGACAGCCTGGGGTTTCTGGAGCTTGATCGTCACTTCGTCTTCCCCGACCTTTCCGCCGCCGCGCTCGATAACCTTGAGAGCCTGGTTGAAAGAGTACTGTGTGGCCTTGTTGACGGAGATGTCAGTGTAGGCGAAATTCCTGTCCTCAACTTCATATATGGGCTTCTTCCAATACTCCGGAATGCCGCTGAAACCGATGATCGTTCCGAGGATACCGGCTGCAGAAGAAGGATTGCAGTCTGAATCTGAACCACAGCGGGTGGCGATATCGATCGTCTTGCCGAAATTCTTCTCGCCGTAAAGAAGGCCGATCAGGATGTAGGCGCTGTTCAGCACTGCATCGATGTTGAAAGTATTGTACACCCCGTCCGGGCATCCGATGTCCCAGCCGTACTCCTTGTTTACCATGGCCCAGGTGAGTTCCCAAGCCTCGGGATACTGCTTGTGCCAGCGGATGACATCCGACATGCACTTGTAGTACTTGCTCTGCTGGGGGATCGTCTTGAGGGCCTCGACAGCGATCTTCTCGATGTCGTCGCATATGAAAGCCTGGGTGTACATTGCAGCTACATAAACGCCGCCGTACCAGCCGTCTCCGTAATTCATCATATGTCCGATCCCGTCAGCATAGTGTGATGCTGAATTGGGCATGCCGGGGGCCATGATTCCGGCATAGTCGGCCTCGATCTGGAAGTCGATGTCATCGGCGTGCGGATTGTTCTCCCAATGGCCGGAGGCCGGGGGCATCAAGCCGTGCATGATGTTGAAGCGTCCCTGCTTGTTCGCATGCCAGAGCGGATATTTCGCATATGCAAAGGCATTGGCAAACGACTCTATAGGAGCGTCAAGTCCCTCTTTCTCAAATACGTCCACGAAGGTAAGATCCATATACACGTCGTCGTACAGACCAGGGGAGTGGTCGTACCATTTCTTTATTTCGTGCTCGGACCAGGGAATGGGCATGTCCTTGTGCATTATGGTGTACTTGAACTCCGTGGGTCCTCCGTAAGTACAGCCGATCACCTGTCCGGCCCATGCGCCGTGGATCTTGTCCCTGAGAACTGAAGTTGACATCCTGACCTCGTCTTTTGCCTTTGCCGAAGAGGGGAGTGCCGCGGACAACGAGGCCGTAATAAGGATACCTGACAGTATCAAAAGTGTTCTTCTCATTATTCTGTTAATTTCAATAGGCCGGCCGAAAGCGATTCCGGCCGGCCAGGTAACTAATCAATTCAAAAGGGGAGTCCTTTTGGTTAAAAAGGCTTAGTCCTTAGTCCAAAGCTGGTCACCCTGATAGACATACTGATAAGCAGCACTGTTGTTAGTAGCATTCCCTGACTTACCAGGACCGCGGACCAGCGTAGTAGCCTTTGGTCCGTTGGTCCCGTTAGGAGTTGCAATCATCTGGTTTCCTCCACTATAGTATGGATTAACCATTAAACCAGCCACATAATAAGTGGTACTTGTGGACAGGACCTGTCTAGCAAGACAGTAATTGGTAGTCTTGTAAGGATAGATAAAACCGTTGTCTGCATCATTGCCATAACTCTCATGGGCATACCACTTACTGTAAATCTTGTTGGTTTCGGGCTCAACGGTCACAACTCCATCATACCAGAAATTGTTGTCAGTATAGCCAATAGTCGCGAAATCTAACCTCCAATAATGAGTGGTACCGCCACCATATGGTATACAAAGCTCCGGCAGAAGCCATGCATAGTAATCAGTAAAACCGGACGTTGTGAACTTGACTGGTTTATCCGGATCATCAGCTGACACGAAAGGCTGCATCATGTATATTGCGAAATCGACTTTCTGGGCCTCATGGTCAACCTTAATCTCAGCCTTGGCCAGCAGACCGGGATCGCTGAGACCCTCGATGAGG
>CADCQP010000034.1 GCA_902803535.1 uncultured Bacteroidia bacterium
GCTCACCATGCTCAACATGCAGATCGAGCTTAGCAAGATAAAGGCGGACATCAACCAGAAGGCGAAGAGCGAGATAGACCAGCAGCAGAGGGAATACTACCTCAACAACCAGCTGCGGGCCATCCAGGAAGAGCTCGGAATGGACGACAGTGAAGACTATGACAGGTTCAAAGAGCGCGCCGAAAAGAAAAAATGGCCGGAAGCCATAGCCAAGGCATTCGAAAAGGAGCTTGCCAAGCTCAGCAAATACAATCCTTCCTCGCCGGACTACAGCGTGCAGTACAACTACCTCGACTTCATGCTCAACCTCCCCTGGGATGAGAAGAGCGAGGACAATCTGGACCTGGCCAACGCCCAGAAAGTCCTGGACGAGGACCACTTCGGCCTCGAATCCGTCAAGGACAGGATCATCGAGTATCTTGCGGTGCTCAAGCTGAAGGGCAATATGAAATCCCCTATCCTCTGCCTCTACGGGCCTCCGGGAGTGGGCAAGACATCCCTCGGCAAGAGCATAGCCAGGGCCCTCGGACGAAAATACGTAAGGATCTCACTTGGCGGCGTGCATGACGAGGCGGAAATCCGCGGCCACCGCAAAACCTATGTGGGAGCCCTGCCGGGGCGCATCCTCAACGGCATAGAAAGAGCCGGCACCTCCAACCCCGTGATAGTTCTGGACGAAATCGACAAACTCAGTTCGGACATCAAGGGAGATCCCTCGTCTGCCCTGCTGGAAGCGCTGGATCCCGAACAGAACACCACCTTCCACGACAATTACCTGGATCTGGACTACGACCTCTCCAATGTGATGTTCCTCACCACCGCGAACACCACTTCCACCATTCAGCCGGCCCTTCTGGACCGTATGGAAGTCATCAACGTGACAGGATATCTCGCCGAGGAGAAAGTGCAGATAGCCAAGCACTTCCTGGTGCCCAAGCAGCTTAAGGAGCACGGCATCGACAGCAAGGCCCTCAAGATAGATCCGGCCGCGATCCGGCAGATCATCGACAAATACACCCACGAAAGCGGCGTCCGCGGACTGGAGAAGCAGATTGCCAAAGTGGCCCGCGTGACGGCCAAGAAAATCGCTCTCGGACAGGAGCATCCGGACGTCATCAAGCCGGAGCATCTCAAAGAATACCTGGGACTTGAAACCGCTTTCCACGACAGCCAGAAAGGCAACGAAGGCCCCGGAGTGGTCACCGGCCTCGCCTGGACCCAGATGGGAGGGGAAATCCTATTCGTGGAGAGTTCCGTGTCCGGAGGCAAGGGCGCCCTCACCATGACGGGAAGCCTGGGAGACGTGATGAAGGAATCCGCCACCATCGCCTACCAATATATAAAGGCCCATCCCGATCTTGCGCTGATGGACGACGAGACCTTCGCCAAGAAGGATATCCACGTGCATGTTCCCGAAGGCGCAGTGCCCAAGGACGGCCCTTCCGCCGGTATCACCATGGTCAGTTCCATGGTATCCGCCCTCAGGGGCAAAGGCATCAAGAAGGGCGTAGCCATGACCGGAGAGATGACCCTTCGCGGACGCGTCCTCCCTGTCGGAGGCATCAAGGAGAAGATTCTAGCCGCAAAGCGCGCCGGGGTCCACACCATCCTGCTGTCGGAAGAAAATAAAAAAGATATCGAAGATATCAAGGAAATTTACATAAAAGGTCTTACCTTTGTATATGTCAAGACAATCAAGGATGTCATAGACTACATTTTCTGATGGATGTCAACATAGAAAAGAGTTGGAAAGAAGCCCTGCAGAGCGAGTTTGACAAGCCGTACTTTGCAAGGCTTGTTTCTTATCTGCACCAGGAAAAGGCCGCCGGACGGAAGATATATCCTCCCGGAGGGAAGATTTTCCGCGCCTTCGAACTGACTCCGCTGCCCGAGGTCAAAGCCGTAATCCTGGGCCAGGACCCTTATCACAATCCCGGTCAGGCTATGGGCCTGTCCTTTTCCGTGCCGGAAGGAGTGACCGCTCCCCCTTCCCTGAAGAACATTTTCAAGGAGATAGAAAGCGACCTGGGCATCAGGATGAGCGGAAGCCCGGATCTCGAACCCTGGGCACGCCAGGGCGTGCTGATGCTCAACGCCGTGCTCACCGTGAGGGAAAACCAGCCCACTTCCCACGGGAACATCGGATGGCAGGAGTTTACCGACGCTGTAATCAGTTGCATATCAGAACGATGTGACGGGGTAGTTTTCCTGCTCTGGGGCAATTACGCCCGCAGCAAACGGGGGCTCATCGACACTTCAAGGCATTACGTGCTGGAAGCAGCCCATCCTTCCCCCCTCGCAAGAGGTGCATTTTTCGGATGCAGGCATTTCAGCAAGACCAACGCCATACTTCTTCAAGAACATAAAACACCTATAAATTGGCAACTATAGCGCTTTTCCCCGGATCTTTCGATCCTTTCACCGCGGGACA
>CADCQP010000035.1 GCA_902803535.1 uncultured Bacteroidia bacterium
AGCCATCGACAAGGTCACCACGGCGGTTGACGGCACCAACACTGCTCTCACCGGTGACATCGCCAAGGCCCTGGATGACATCTTCAAAGCCATCGACGGCCTTACTGACTACAGTGACATCCTCGAAGCCATCAAGACCGCCATCGAGAACATCGAGGTCAGCGGTGACGGCGGAGACGACAGCGGCGAAGATGGCACCGTTGTATTACAGCTTACTCCGCTTGACATCCATGGCAATCCGGTGGAAGTCATTATCCCCTGGGATCCTGAGTATAGTGACGACATCAAGGATACGCTTATCACCAAGGTCCTTGTTGAAGGCGGCGACCGTATGAAACTTGTTGGGCCGGATAAGACCAATACCTGGAATGCCGAGTCCAATACCGATTACACCCAGGGCATCGGAGCGGTTACCAAGCACACCAATGATTCTCAGTGTATCGACGTGAACCTGGTGTCCGCTGCCAAGTATGGTGAGAGTGATTCCACCTATGTGTATTGCATCCGGAAATACGATGCGGAAGAAGATGTAACCTATGAAGGCAGGTTCAACTATGTTGTCAAGGCACGTCCCGCCGTCGCGCCCGGCACCATCAACGGTTATGCCTACGTGGAAATGGGCGACGGCCTGAAGTGGGCGACGACGAACATCGGCGCGACCAAGCCGGAGGAATACGGTGATTACTTCGCCTGGGGCGAGACGGCGGCCAAGACAGACTACAGTTGGAGTACCTATTTTGATACGAGCGATGGTGGATCGACCTTCACGAAATACGCGACGGACAAGAAGACCGTTCTTGACCTTGAAGACGACGCGGCCCGTCAGATATGGAAGGGTAGCTGGAGGATTCCGACGGATGCCGAGTGGACGGCGCTGAGAGACGAAGCTAACTTCAAATGGGATTGGACGGATGATTATGAAGGCACCGGCATCGCCGGCCAAGTCGTGATATCCAAGGTCTCCGGCTACGAAGGCAACACCATCTTCCTTCCCGCCGCCGGCTACCGGGACGGTACTTCCCTTAGTTTTGTCGGCTCCTACGGGGTCTACTGGTCGTCATCGCTCTCTACGGGCGGCTCGAGCTACGCGTGGTATGTGGGCTTCAATTCGGGCTATGTGTACAGGAGCCACGTCTACCGTTACTACGGCCAATCCGTCCGTCCCGTCTCAGAATAACCGTGCAAGCCGAGCGGAGAGCCAAGCTTGCTTGTGCTCTCCCGAGGCGCTGCCGGTTCATTGCAGAGCAATAACGGACGGCAAGGGCCATTGGCCCAGCCGTCTAGCTGACTGTGAATGCGGTCAGCATTAAAGAGTCAAGTCTTGGGCGAAGCCCAAAAAAACGGCCGCAGGCCGTCTGAATTCTGATTGAAGGGCGCATCCCGTCAGGTGGGTGCGCCCTCAATCAGTCTTGCGTCTGTTTACCGCACTACAAGAAATTTTCGTATCTTTAGTCTTTGTCTGAAATAACACTGAAATGAAACTGTTCAATAGAATCATGTGCCTGGCAGTTGCGATGTCTTCTGTCGCCGTTTCTTGTTCAAAGTCCGCTATCGTTCCTGTAAACCTCAGGGTGGAATCCATGCAAGAGCCCAACTGCATCGACGTGGCTGCTCCAAGGCTTACATGGGTTGATGAACCGGTCTCGGACAAAGTCTGCAATGAAAGCCAGAGTGCCTACAGGATCATGGTCGCATCTTCCCTGAAAGATCTGCGCTCAGGGAAAAACCTGCTCTGGGACACAGGGAAGACAGAATCCTCCTGCGCCTTGAGGATCAGTTACAATGGTGAGCCGCTCGCAAGCGGCCAGGACTGCTGGTGGAAGGTGATGGTCTGGGACAGCAAGGGGAAGGCATCGGCCTGGAGCCGTCCGGGTCATTGGACGATGGGGATGATGGATCCGGCCCAATGGACCGCATCCTGGATCGGGGCCCCTTACCAGGGAGAAGAGTCGGACAAGGTTGACCAGCCCGCTCCTCTTTTCAGGAAAGAATTCAGTGTCAAGAAGAAAGTCAAATCAGCCAAGGCTTTCGTCTGCGGCCTGGGCTTTTTCGAGATGTTCCTCAATGGCCAGAGGATAGGTGAAGACCGCCTGGTCCCGAACCTCACGGGTTACACCT
Source organism: uncultured Bacteroidia bacterium (assembly GCA_902803535.1). Taxonomy (GTDB): domain Bacteria; phylum Bacteroidota; class Bacteroidia; order Bacteroidales; family UBA932; genus Cryptobacteroides. The sequence continues at coordinate 2,119 of CADCQP010000035.1, forward strand.
CAAGGGAAGGCCTGGACAAGGTGTTCATCGCCCTCAAGGACAATTTCAGGGGCTACAGGGTGACCTATCTCGTGTACGATGTCACCAAGGACCTGAAGGAGGGTGAGAATGCGGCCGGCGTCGTAGTCGGCGCGGGTTTCTACAACACCCATTGGGAAAGATGGACCAAGGCCTTCGGTTCCCAGAGGCTGCTTTGCCAGATCATGATTGAATATGAAGACGGCGAGAAAGAGTCAGTTGTTACCGACACTTCCTGGAAATCAGCTCCCTCCGCAATCACATTGAATGACGTCTATCATGGGGAGACCTATGATGCGAGGCTCGAGCATCCGGGGTGGACTACGGTTGCATATGATGATTCCTCCTGGCAGAATGCGGTCTCGAGGAAAGCACCCGAGGGTAAGCTCTGTGCTTCCGATGCGCCGCTTGACAGGATCACGGAAACCCTGGAGCCGAGGTCGCTTAAGAAGAATCCGGACGGCGGTTACGAGGTGGATTTCGGGACCGAGATCTCCGGATGGATCCATTTCAAGGACATATCCGGAAAGGCCGGGGACACCCTGAAGGTCAAATTCATATGCGAATCCAAGGAAGGCGACCAGCTTTACGTGTTCAAGGACTCCAAGCCTGTCTCATATGCTCCACGGTTTACATGGTTCGTCTTCAGCAAGGCCGTCATTACGGGTGTCGGATCCCTCTCGGAGAAAAACCTCGTCGCGGAAGCCGTCAACAACGATGTCAGGATAGATTCCCGTTTCGAGACGTCGGTCGGTCTGCTTGACAGCATCAACACCATATGGAGGCGTTCCCAGATCGACAACATGCACGGGGGTATCGCCAGCGACTGTCCCCACAGGGAGCGTTCTCCTTACACTGGAGACGGACAGGTCGCATGTGCTACTGTTATGTCCAATTTCGACGCTGAGGCCTTTTACCGCAAATGGATCCGCGACATGAATGACACCCAGGACGTTGAAACGGGCTATGTCCCGAATTCTGCTCCCTGGCAGCCGGGATGCGGCGGCGGAGTAGGCTGGGGTGCGGCAATGGACATCATCCCATGGGAGCACTACAGGCATTATGCGGATCTGAACGTGCTGAAGGATAATTATTTCGCAATGAAGGAGCAGGTCCGCCATATGGAAGGATGGATCATTCCGGAGGGGACGATGTTCCAGAAGATGACGGATGTCAATAGCGGAAGCTGGCAGAGATGGTTCAATCTCGGGGACTGGGCCCCGGCATATGGCCTGCCTTCAGACGAACTGGTCCACACGTTCTACCTGTGGTATTGTGCGGACATCGTGGCCAAGGCTTCCAGGGTTGTCGGAACCAGGGAAGACACTGAGTATTACGAAGGGCTTGCCGGAAGGACGAGGGATGCCTTCATGAAGAAGTTCTACGATCCTGCAGGAAAGACGTTCGGGGATTATGGGTCCAATGTCTTCGCCCTGAAGATCGGAGTCCCGGAGGAAATCCGCGCCGATGTAGTGGAGACCCTCCGGAGGGAGATTGGTGAAAAATACAACGGCCATCTCAACACCGGAATATTCGGGACCCGCTTCCTCTTCGAGGTCCTGGCGGATAACGGCCTCAACGACCTGGCCTTCAAGGTTATCACCCAGAGGGATTTCCCGAGCTTCGGACATTGGCTGGCCCAGGGTGCGACCACTACCTGGGAGATGTGGGACGGCAGCAATTCCCGCAACCATCCCATGTTCGGGGGCGGCCTTGTCTGGCTGTATGAAACCCTTGCCGGCGTCAGGATAGACGAGAAGGAGCCGGGATACAGGCATATCATTGTCGAACCCCTGCCTGCAACAGGCCTTGAGAGGGTGCTTTATTCCAAGGAAACGCCTTATGGTACAGTTGTTTCCGAGGTTAGGAACACTCCTGGAGGGCTTGAGCTTGACCTGACAGTTCCTGTAGGGAGCTACGCTACCGTCACTCTTCCGGGACAGGAAAGCAAGACTGTCGGACAGGGCAACTGGCATTTTCAATAGCACAGGCATCATATGGACGCAACAACGACGAAGAGGTATCACCTGTGGGAGTGGCGGACTATCATCGTGCTGATGATAGGATACGCCCTCTTCTATTTTGTCAGGAAGAATCTCAGCATGGCCATCCCGGCCATGGAGGCCGAGCTGGGGCTGAGCAAGGTCCAGCTTGGTATTTTCATGACCCTCAACGGGGTCATATACGGGGCGTCGAGGTTTGTGAACGGAATGCTTGTCGACCGTTTCAGCCGCCGCAAGATAATGTCGCTCGGACTCCTGCTCTCGTGCATAGTCAACTTCATCATTGCCTTCAGCCCGAAGATGAACGGATTCATGCACTTGTTGGATTCCGAGGGCAAGGCCACTATGGGCCTGGTCTATCTGATCGGCTCCCTCTGGCTCGTCAACGGCTACCTTCAGGGCATGGGCGTGCCTCCCTGCGTGAGCCTGCTGTCCCATTGGGTCCGTCCCAGAGAGCTTCCAACCAAGCAGGCCATATGGAACACTTCCCACAGCATCGGTGCCGGACTGGTGCTGCTCCTTTGCGGCTTTTTGCTCAAGCACTTCGGTTACAGTGCCTGGAACCTCTGCTTCATAGTCCCCGCCGCTATCGCCCTGGTGGGCGTCCCGGTAATCTTCTTCGGGGTGAAGGATGAACCTTCCCAGGTAGGCCTTCCTCCCGTTGACAAGATGGATGACGGGGAAGGGAAACCTGCAGCGGAAGAGAAGCCTCTCAGCAAGGCACTTCAAAACCGGATCATGTTGAAGATGGTCTTTGCCAATCCCATCCTCTGGACCATAGCCCTGGCCAATTTCTGCATGAATGTGATCAGGGGGACTATCCTGGACTGGGGCGGTACTTTCCTGGTTCAGGACAAGGGGTTGGAGATCTCGATGGCCGGGACCGTCATGGGGTCGTGCGAGCTTATAGGCGGCATCCTGGGGATGCTCGTGTCCGGCTGGGTCACGGACAGGTTCTTCGCCCACAAGGCCCACAGGACATGCCTGATCTGCATGGTGATGACGACCATATGCTTTACCCTGTTCTGGGGATGCACTGGCCTCGTGCCTGCCATAATCTTCCTTATCCTTTCTGCCTTCTTCATTTACGGACCCCAGGCGCTTTACGGCACCTGCGCGTCGATGCAGAGCACTAAATATGCGGCCGGAACGGGCAATGGCATCATCGGGATCCTCGGGTACCTGAGCACTTTCATTTCAGGCATATGGTTCGGCGCGATAGCTGATTCCGCGCTCGGGTGGAACCGCGTGTACGTGCTTACGATTGCATTCGGCATTCTCGGATCGATTATAATCGCGCTTATCTGGAAGGTGCCTGCTACGGGATATGCCAAGGTCAACAAGATAATCGAAGAGTGGAGTGAAAATGAATAAAAGACTTATAGGGCTGGATCTTGACGGGACGCTGACCCAGCATCGCAGCCCCCTGAGCCCCGAGGCTCGGGCTCTTCTGGATGAGCTTGGAGCCAGGTACAAGATAATCATGGTCGGAGCCGGAAATGCCCCGCGCATCTACCGGCAGATGGAGGAGTATCCCATCGACATAATTGCGAATTACGGCATGCAGGAAAGCCGTATGATAGACGGGGTCTTTACCATCATACGGGATGACCGGGTGATCCCGGACAAGGAGTTTTTCATGAGGGAGTGCAGCCGCCTGCGGGAGAAATACGGGTACACTTCATATGCCGGTGATTCTCTGGAGTTCCACGAGAGCGGGATGGTTACTTTCCCGCTGCTCGGGACGAAGGCGGCCATTGAAGATAAGCTGGCATTCGATCCGGACAGGAAGAAGCGCCATGTGCTTTATCCTGAGGTGATTGAGGTGTTTAAAGACTATTCAGTGTTCGTAGGAGGCTCTTCGTCATTCGACATCACTCCGGCGCAGTACAATAAGTATGATGCAATGGTGCGCTATGGCCGTGAGAACGGCTATGGCGTGGATGAGATGCTCTATATCGGCGATGATTTCGGGGACGGTGGCGGTGACAGCCATATCCGCCTTAAGGGGATGGATTACGTGCAGATCGAAGATTACCGTCAGGCTCCCTCGCAGCTCCGTTTTCTGCTGGATTGATTTTGTGTCCTGACAACGAGCTCTTTCGCGAGAGTTTAAATGCCTTTAGTGTTTCCTCCGGACGGGAAGCCATTGGGCGACATTTTCCCGTTAGGGCACCTTTAGGTGCAGGAGCCCAATGGCTCCCCGTCCGGGAAAGGATCATTTGAATACCACCTTGCAGACGGAGAGGTTGTAATTTGCGTTCTTGGAAGCCTTTCCCTGGTAGAAGAGCCAGACGCTTCCGTCGTTGTCCTGGAAGACTCCCGGATGCCCGCTTTCACCTGCATTCCATGTACCCGGGGCGCCGTTGGTGTACAGCAGCCCGTCCGGATCAATGCGCTGGTAGTTGTAGCCGTCCTTTGAAACGGCCAGGCCGATCATCTGGAGCTCATGGTTGTAGGCTCCGGCGTAGAACATGTACCAGAAGCCTTTGTGCTTGATGACAGTGGGGGCCTCGATGCAGTGCTGCTCCCATGGCAGGTCAGGTTTGATGAAAGGTGCGTCCACTGACAGAAGGGTCCATTTGTCCGGGCCGTAATCGCTGCCGTATGGAGCTTCGGCCATGCCCAGCATCTGGTTGGTCTGGGTCTTGTCACGGGTGGCGAACATCAGTATCATCTTGTCGCCGACGCGGTAAACCTCCGCATCTATCGAACGGTCGATCGACCACTGGGTAGAAGGAACGAAAATCGGCTCGTCAAAGGTGTTGGTGAAGGTGATGCCATCCTTGCTGGTGGCGTGCCAGATGTTATTGTTGTTGTGGGCAGGTCCCCAGCGGCGCTGGTAGAACATATGGATCTGTCCGTCGATTATCTTGACGCAGGGTGCGACCCCTCCCCATATCTGGTTCCCCTTGCTGTCGCGGAGGTCAAGGTCTCCGACACGCTTCCAATGGATCATGTCGGTACTTTCGGCGATTCCCGAATGCCATCCCTTCCTTTCCGCAGACGCGCCTTCCGGAGCCAGGCTGTCCACATATGTCGTGATCGAATAATACATCAGATACCTGTCCCCGAAGTGGATTACGGTAGGATCCTTTGCGAATGGTTCACCGGTCCTGGTGTCGTCTCCATACTGCATCTCGTCCATCGGGACAAGTTCAACTGTTGCGGGGGTCCGCTGGCACGCTGCGGCAGCGATGAAAGCAAGTGCCAAGAAAATCTTTTTCATGTGGTAGCAGTTAAAATGGTATTTATGCAAACCTTAGATTTGCAGCGTAGTTCTCTGCATCAAGGTTTGTACGACAAAAATAGTAAATTAATGCCGATAGAAAAAAGTTTA
>CADCQP010000036.1 GCA_902803535.1 uncultured Bacteroidia bacterium
ATCGATCAGTCCCCTCTCCTGGGCGAAAAGGGTGACTGCACGGTACATCGCGCCAGAGTCCAGGTACAGGAATGAAAACTCCGAAGAGATAAGCTTCGCAAGCGTGCTCTTGCCTGTAGAGGAATAACCGTCTATGGCAATGATTATGTCAGGGATAGTCATGGATAAAGACTAATGTGTTAGAACTGCAAAATTAGGAAAGTTTTACGTAATTTGCGATATTTGTAGAATCTTATACTTTCGGATAAATGAAAATTCTGGTAGTTGACGACGAGAAGTCCATTCGCAATTCCCTCAGGGAAATCCTCTCTGACGAAGGCTATGAGGTAGATGTGGCTGAAGACGGTCCCATCGCCCTCAAGATGACGGAAGACGAGAAGTACGACATCATATTCTGCGACATCAAGATGCCCGGGATGGACGGGACCGAAGTGCTCTCCAAGCTCGAGGGTTCCGGGTACGACGCCGCCATAGTCATGATATCCGGACACGGGGACATCGAAACCGCAGTCGACTGCATCAAGAAAGGGGCATATGATTTCATCCAGAAGCCCCTGGACCTCAACAGGATACTCATCACCATCAAGAATGCCACCGACAAGACCAAGCTGGTGCAGGAGACAAAGACCCTCAAGAAGAAGGTTTACGGCGGGCAGCAGATGGTCGGCAGTTCTGCAGCCCTGCAGCACATCCGTGACATCATTTCGAAAGTAGCCGCTACAGACGCCAGGGTCCTGATCGAAGGTGCCAACGGCACCGGTAAGGAACTGGTAGCCAGGTCCCTCTTCCAGGAAAGCGACCGCTCCGGAATGCCCTACATCGAGGTAAACTGCGCAGCAATCCCATCCGAACTGATCGAAAGCGAGCTGTTCGGACATGAGAAAGGCTCCTTCACTTCCGCCATCAAGCAGCATAAAGGCAAGTTCGAGCAGGCGGACGGAGGGACTCTCTTCCTGGACGAGATCGGAGACATGTCCCTTGCAGCACAGGCAAAGGTCCTCCGCGTCCTCCAGGAGAGGAAACTGTCCAGGGTAGGCAGCGACAAGGACATTGAGGTCAATGTCAGGGTGATCGCCGCCACCAACAAGGACCTGAAGGCCGAGATCGAGAAGGGGAACTTCCGCGAGGACCTTTACCACAGGCTTTCAGTCATAATAATCCGGGTCCCCACCCTGGATGAACGTAAGGAAGACATCCCTGAACTGGTAAACTATTTCACGGCACAGATATGCTCTGAGAGCGGGAAGCCCCTGCGTACATTCTCTCCGGAGGCGGTCTCAGCCCTCCAGGCCAAAACCTGGCCGGGGAACATCAGGGAGCTCCGCAACGTAGTGGAGAGACTCCTCATCCTTGGAGGAGAGCCGGTCTCAGCGAAAGATGTGTCCGACTACGCTTCGGCCTGACAACAGACAAAGAACCAAGATATGAAAAGAATCATGACAATTGCAGGAATATGCCTGATGGCAGTATCCTGTGCATCCACCGGAAAGAAGGCGGAAAACAACACTACGGTCAAGCTGATCACCCTGGATCCAGGGCACTTCCATGCAGCCCTCGTCCAGAAGCGCTCCTACCCGCAGGTGGACAACAACGTCTATGTCTATGCTCCCCAGGGAGACGACCTGAAAGAACATCTCAAGAAGATCGAAGCCTACAACACCAGGGAAGACGACCCAACATCATGGAACGAGGTGGTTTACACAGGGGATGACTTCCTTCAGAAGATGATTGACGAGAAGAAGGGCAATGTGGTAGTTCTCGCCGGAAACAACAAAGAGAAAGTCACTTACATTGAAAAGGCCCTCGATGCCGGATTCAACGTCCTGGCGGACAAGCCGATGGCGATCGACCCCGCAGGATACGCCGCCCTCCGCAGATGCTTTGACAAGGCAAAGGAGAAAGGGCTCGCGCTGTACGACATCATGACCGAGCGCAACGAGATTACCACGATGCTCCAGAAAGAGCTCTCCATGGTTCCTTCCGTTTACGGGACCCAGCTCAAGGGCACTGACAAGGAGCCGGCGATCTACACCGAAAGCGTACACCACCTCTACAAGGAGGTCTCAGGTGTCCCGCTGATCCGTCCGGACTGGTTCTATGATGTCAAGTGCCAGGGCGAAGGTATCGTCGATGTCACCACCCACCTCGTCGACCTGGTCCAGTGGGAGGCCTTCCCGGGACAGTCCATAGATTATGACAGGGACATAGAGCTCCTGGATGCCAACCGCTGGCCAACACCGGTTTCCCTCAAGCAGTTCACGATGTCCACCACCAAGACCGCCTTCCCGGATTTCCTGAAGGAATACGTCAAGGATGACGTCCTGGACTACTACTGCAACGGTGACATCCTCTACAGGATAAAGGGAGTGACCGCCAAGGTGTCCGTGACATGGGAATTCTCATATCCCGAAGGCGGCGGAGACACCCACTACTCGATAATGAAAGGAAGCAAGGCCGACCTCATCATCCGCCAGGGACCGGAGCAGTCTTTCCGCCCGGAACTCTTCGTCGAGACTGCAGGCAGTGACGCCGAATACGGAAAAGCCCTCGAGGCAGCGGTGGCCAAGCTCGCCGAAAAATATCCCGGGATCGCACTTGTCAACCTTTCCGCAGGGAAATGGCAGGTCACCATACCCGATGTCTATCGCGTAGGACACGAAGCTCACTTCGGCCAGGTCATGGACAATTACCTGGAATACCTCCAGAACGGCAACATGCCCGAGTGGGAAGTTCCCGGAATGATCGCGAAATACCGCCTTACCACCTCCGCACTGGAAATGGCCAAGGCTAAGAAATAACCTTCAGGAAATAATCATTCTCCGGCAGGGCGGTTTGGGTTTGCTTCCCATTCCGCCCTTGCCCTTTCTACGGACACCGAACGCTTGAGCACGAAACCTGCGCCCAGGTACTTGGTCCGGACATCTTCATCCGAGGCCAGCTGCTGGGGAGTCCCCTCCTGAAGTATGGAACCCTCATAAAGGAGATATGCCCTGTCGGTAATGGCCAGGGTCTCACCTACATTGTGGTCTGTGATGATGACTCCGATGTTCTTGTATTTGAGCTTGGCTATGATGTACTGGATGTCCTCGACGGCAATCGGGTCAACCCCGGCGAACGGTTCATCCAGCAGGATGAACTTGGGGTCGATGGCGAGGGCGCGCGCAATCTCGCAACGGCGCCTTTCTCCTCCGGAAAGCTGGATCCCAAGGCTCTTGCGGACCTTTGACAGGTTGAACTCGTCGATAAGGGATTCCAGCCTGTCCTTCCTTTCCTGCCTGGACATGTCGGACAGTTCCATTACAGACATGATATTGTCTTCAACGGACATCTTCCTGAAAACGGAAGCCTCCTGAGGAAGGTAGCCGATCCCTTTCTGGGCACGCCTGTACATGGGCAGCTCGGTTATGTCCTCGTCATTGAGGAAAACCCTTCCGGCGTTCGGAACGATCTGGCCTGTAATCATGTAGAAGCTGGTGGTCTTTCCGGCTCCGTTCGGACCGAGGAATCCTACGATCTCACCCTGCTCCACTTCCATGGAAACACCTTTCACGACGGTACGGATCCCGTATTTCTTGACAAGTTTCTCTGCGCGTAGCTTCATGGTCTGAAAATCTTCGTCATACATCCAGGTCCAGGTCCCGGACAAGGTCCCGGACCTCCCCGTTCCTGGCCATCAGGTCCTTGGCCTGGTCTGACGGCATATATTTAACTTCCTCTGTCTTCTCCTGAGGCATGATACCCACTTCGAGACGCACCTTTCCGGTGCCGAGGATTGCCTGGAAATCTCTTTCCAGGCTGCGGAGCATCTTCTCGCGGAGCCACTGTTCCTGGGCAACATTCAACACATTGAACGTCACTTCCTTGTAGCCGTCCTTGGTGGCTATTTCAAGTTTGGAACCGGAGAGGGCCGTGGCAAGGCGCGGGCGGGAGGAGTATTTCTGCGCAAGTTCCTTCCATTTCTCCACGATCTGCCCGTCTTCAGGAATCATTTCCTCCGCCGGAGCAGCCGGAGCTGAACTCTCCACCTTCGCCTGGCGGTTCATCATGGCACTAAGCGACAGTGCTGAGCCTCCCCTGGATTTATCCTTGACAGGAGCCTCCTTCATAACAGGTCTGGCTGCCTCAACCGCAGGCTTCGCCGCCTCAGATGCAGGCTTTGCCGCTTCAACTGCAGGTTTTGCAGCCTCGGATGATGGTTTCGGGGATGGCTGGGCCTGCTGGACGGGGGCCTGCTGCCTTGGTGCTGCCGTTCCCCTGCCCTGTGCCTCGCCCTGACGGGTCAGATAGGCCAGCTTCATGAGGGTGAACTCTATGTGCAGCCTCGGATTTACTGCGTACTTGTACTCTGTCTCGCATGCGGTAGTCAATGCCAGGGCATTGTACAGGAAATTCAAGGGGCAGCGCGAGGCCTGCTCCATGTAACGCTGTCTCAGGGAATCCGGAAGTTCCAAGAGGGAATCCAGTCCCCCGCTGCCGGCGACTACGAGGTCACGCAGGTGGGACGACAGGGAGGCCATGAAGTGCAGGGCGTTGAATCCTTTGGAAAGGATTTCGTCGAATATGAGGAGCGGCTGGGCGAAATCCCCTGCAAGGAAGCTGTCAACCAGCCTGAACGAATACTCGTAATCCAGGACGTTCAGGTTGCGGATCACGTCATCATATGCCACTTCGGTGCCGCAGAAGGCCACCGTCTGGTCAAAGATGGTCAGCGCATCCCTCATCGCGCCGTCCGCCTTCCCGGCTATGACATAAAGCGACCTGTCGTCGATCGTCACTCCTTCCTTCTGGGCGATAGAGCGGAGGTTGGCAACCATATCGGTGATACTGATACGGTTGAAATCATATGTCTGGCACCTCGAAAGGATGGTGGGCAGGATCTTGTGCTTCTCCGTAGTGGCGAGGATGAATATCGCATGTGCGGGCGGCTCCTCAAGGGTCTTGAGGAAGGCGTTGAAGGCCTGGGACGAGAGCATATGCACCTCGTCGATGATGAAGACGCTGTACTTTCCGACCTGGGGAGGGATGTTCACCTGGTCGATGAGAGCCTTCATGTCCTCTACTCCGTTGTTGGATGCCGCATCCAGCTCATGGATGCAGTAGGAGCGGCCTTCCTGGAAGGAAACACATGATTCACAATGGCCGCACGGCTCCAGCCCCGGTCCGGGATCGGAACAGTTTATGGTCTTGGCGAATATGCGTGCAGTACTCGTCTTGCCGACTCCGCGTGGTCCGCAGAAGAGATAAGCATGGGCCAGCTTACCCCTCTGGATGGAGTTCTTGAGCGTCTGCGCGATGTTGTCCTGGCCTATTAATTCGGAAAAGGAGTCAGGCCTGTACTTCCTAGCCGATACGATATATTCCGCCATATACTGCAAAGTTAACAAATTATGGCGGTCTTTTTGTACATTTGCATAGAGAAAAAGATACGTCTATGCAAAAACAATCATTCCTAAGGACATTGCCGCTGCTGCTGGGCCTGCTTATGTCAGTGACCATCAGCAGTCCCGCACAGGCACAGGCAAAGATTGAGACCAGGAATTACAAGCTGGCAGACTTCAACGGCAAGACTATCAAGGTGGTCCTCAGCGGTAATGACATCTTCGACGAGGCCCTCAAGGCCGAGGTCGGGAGCCGCTGGAATCTCAGCCCATTCGAGTTCTGCACGATGGATTCCTTCAAGCAGCTCAAGGCAAGCAAGGACTTCTATTTCATGGTCCCGGTCACTACGGCCTCCAAGGACGGAAGGGCGACCGTTTATTTCCTGAGCGTAGTCAAGGGAGGAACCGGGAAGGAGCTCAGCGACATGCTTGAAGTCGCATCATTCCCAATATGTCCCGCCGAAGCCCTGGGAGGGCGGGAACTGGTGTACATGGGAGCCCTGGTGGAATCCCTTCAGGACTATGTGACCAAGGGTTCTGGAGGATCCACGGCAGTGATGATGCGCAATGCATATGGCCGCAGCGTGAACCGGTCCACGGGCACGAAGCGGATCGCCTTCTCCGAAGATGACATATGTCCCACGGTGGACAGGGACCTTTTCGACTCCGACATGCTGGTACTGGATGAGGAAGAAGCCGACAGAATGTACTCGGAGGGCTCCTACAACCTGCTTGGCAGCTACGTGATCGCCCCCATGGACGCCCAGAAAGGCGACTGGTGCACTTGCATACTCTTCGGCGCAGACGACCAGAAGATCTACTACATGGCCTCCCACAAGGTCGGAGGGAAGAACGGTGCAGGCTTCACCATGAAGGATATCAAGAAAATCACAAAGTCCAGGAAACTGAAATAATGCTCACAGGCAGGACTCCATACGGGCTCCGCTACGCCCTGAAGCGGCGCACCGGCTCATCTGTGGCATATGTCGCCCTTACCATCCGCTGCGGCACGAGGGATGAAGCCGGTTTCCCCGGCGGAACCGCACATTTCACGGAGCACACCATATTCAAGGGGACGGCCCTCAAGAGTGCCTCGAGGATAAACAGCTGCCTGGAAAAAGTGGGCGGTGACCTGAATGCCTACACCAACAAGGAAGAAATCGTAATCCACGCCACCGTACTTAAGGAGGACGTTTCAAAGGCAGCCCGCCTGCTGTTCGAGCTGGCCAGGATGCCTTCCTTCCCGGAAACCGAGATAGAGACGGAAAAAGGAGTGGTGATAGAGGAAATCCACTCTTACAAGGATTCACACGCAGATGACATCTTCGACCGCTTCGAGGAGATGCTCTTCAAAGGGCATCCGCTCGGAGGACTGATCCTGGGCTCCGCAGCAACAGTCCGCAAGATCAGTCCCTCAATGCTGAAGGACTTCGTAAAGACCAGGTTCACTCCGGACAGGATGGCCATTTCCGTCGTGGCGGACATAGATGAAAAGAAACTGGAAGCCTCCCTGCTCAAGGATGCGATGCCGTTTTTCCCGGATTCACCATCCTCCCCGGCGCCTGACTCCCCCATGACCGCTCCTGAACCGTCACTGACCACGGAATACCGCATGCCGGAGCCGCTTCACTTCAACAAGACAATCGACAAGCGCAGCCACGAAGCCGACGTCATCATAGGAGGACTCGCCCCTTCCCTTTACGAGACAAAGGAGCGCACGGCGCTTAACCTCCTCGGCAACATCCTGGGCGGTCCAGGCTCGAATTCCCTCCTGAACACCTCCCTGCGGGAGAAGCACGGATGGGTTTACGGCATCGAGACCTGGTACAACCGCTATGCTGAGACAGGCTCATTCGGAATCAGTTTCGGATGCGACAAGTCCAACATTGACAAGTGTTTCCGTGAGATAGACAAAATCTGCACAAAGGTCAGGGAGAAGCCCTTCAGCCCAACATTCCTGAAAGCGGCCAAGAAACAGCTCTTCGGCCAGATGGCCATCAGCTCAGATTTCGGCGAGACCTCCTGCCTGTCCATGGGCAAAAACATGATATCCTTCAACAGGATCGCACCCAACTCCGAAATCCTGGAGGCCTTCGAAGCCATAACCCCGGACGACCTCTGCGCCATAGCGGCGAAAATCCTGGACCCCGGCAGACTGTCCACCCTTGTGTATCTCTAGCATATGCTCAGCGACGAAGACAGATATATCCTTGCGCACAGTTCTCCCCTGGAGGAAGGGCTGGAGTGGATTATCCGGCAGACCAACATACGGACCCATTACCAGCAGATGCTCGCCGGTCCTGTCCAGGGTCGGCTCCTGAAGATGCTGTCTGCGGCTACAGGGGCCAGGAAAGCCTTGGAAATAGGCACTTTCACCGGTTACTCGGCAGCGTGCATCGCCCTTGGAATGCCAGATGACGGGCACATTGACAGCCTGGAGAAGAACGATGAACTGGAAGACCTCATCCTGGAAGGTTGGGAGCGTACCGGAATCGCGCACAAGGCCAGCCTGATAATAGGAGACGCGCTGCAGACCCTCCGGAAACTTCAAGGCCCATATGACCTGGTCTTTATAGACGGGGCGAAAACAGAGTACTGCGATTACCTGGCACTGACGGTGGACAAGGTACGCAGCGGGGGAATCATCATAGCCGACGACACCATGTGGGCCGGCCGGCCATGGGAGGATCCCATGCCCCAGGATCCACAGACACGCGGGATAGCCGCCTTCAACGACATGGCCGCTTCGGACCCACGCCTGGAATGCGTGATGCTTCCACTGCGCCATGGATTAACCTTACTCCGAAAACTATGAAAAGAAGAGACTTCCTGAAAAACACCGCGGCAATCGCTGCGGGAGCAGCCCTCACCGGAACCGGAGCATGTACCCGCAACACCCGGAACGTCCCGGCGGCCAACATAAATCTCGGCTCGGGAGACAAGATGGAACTGCGGTTTTTCCCATATGAGCTCCAGCTCGCGCACACTTTCACCGTGGCGTCATACTCCCGCAAGACCACTCCGGATGTCCAGGTCGAGATCCGCTACCAGGGCCTGACGGGATATGGAGAAGCATCCATGCCTCCCTACCTCGGCCAGAGCGTCGAAAGCGTCACTTCATTCCTGAAGAAAGTCGACCTCTCTCCTTTCAGCGACCCGACGAAACTGGAAGACATCCTCGCATATGTGGATTCCTTGTCCGAAGGAGACAGCGCCGCCAAGGCGGCGGTTGACATCGCCCTCCACGACCTTACAGGCAAAATCCTGGGAGCTCCGTGGTACCGGATCTGGGGACTTGACCCGCTCAAGGCCCCGGACACCACCTTCACCATAGGCATAGACACTCCCGAGGTAGTAACGCAGAAGACCAGGGAATGTGCTAACAAGTTCAATATCCTGAAAGTCAAGGTCGGCCTCGACAACGACAAAGAGATGATAGAGACCATACGCAAAGTCACCGACCTTCCTATCGCCGTTGACGCCAACCAGGGCTGGACCGACAGGTCCAAAGCCCTGGATGAGATTTTCTGGCTGAAAGATCAGGGAATCGTAATGGTAGAACAACCGATGCCCAGGGAAAGGGTGGACGACAATGCCTGGATTACCGAGCACAGTCCCCTTCCTGTGTTCGCTGACGAGTCCATACAGAGGCTCAGGGACATCCCTTCCGTCAAAGGCGCCTACACCGGGATAAACATCAAGCTTATGAAATGCACCGGTATGAGGGAGGCTTGGAAAATGCTCAACTACGCCCGCGCAGAAGGCATGAAGGTAATGATCGGCTGCATGACCGAGACCTCCTGCGCCGTCTCTGCCGCCGCCCAGCTGTCACCGGCCGTTGACTTTGCCGACCTGGACGGCAACCTGCTAATAACAAACGACCGATTCTCGGGCGTAACCGTCGAGAAGGGGAAACTCACCTTGCACGACCGCCCGGGAATCGGACTTGAATTGATCTGAGCTGTTAAAGTTTCTGACGCCTGATGAGAGCCTCGAGGAGGTAGTAATCTGCGTAGTTCAGAGGCACGTCCACTTCGGATTTGCCTGGCACGGTACTGCAAGAGTGCATCAGGATGAAGTTTCCGTTCTCGCCCGGGGCGGCACGGTACTCCGGCTTGGCAAGGGATGTGATGATCTTGTCAGCACTGTCAAGATACAGCTGCTTTCCGGTGATGGAATAGAGCTCGCAGAAAGCGGATGCCATGATTGCGGCGCAGGTAACTTCCCTATATGTGTTCGGAATGTCCGGGCAGTCAAAGTCCCAGTAAGGAACCAGGTCCTCGGGCATGTTCTTGTTGGTCAGCAGGAAGTTGGCGATATGCTCAGCCTGATCAAGGTAACGCTGGTCCTTGGTGAAACGGTAGGCCATCGTGAAACCGTAGAGGCCCCAGGACTGTCCCCTGGCCCATGCAGTCTCATCACCATATCCCTGAGCTGTCTGCTTGGCACGGATCTCACCGGTCTCGGGATCATAATCAACGAC
>CADCQP010000037.1 GCA_902803535.1 uncultured Bacteroidia bacterium
GCATGCAGCCATTGCCGCGAGAATGAATACTTTGGTTTTCATGGTGTATTGTTGGTTAAAGTTTGATTTGCATGGTTTCTCCTGAGTGCTGCCAGACCGGCAGGGGAGTCAGGGTGCGTTTCCCGTTTATGGTTGTCGTAATCCTGTCAAGCGTCCTGGAAGGATCGCTGACATATGCCTTGCTGCCTGTGACCATGAGGACGCAAGGCTTGTCTACTTCTACGTCACCACCTGACCAGGAAGCCTTTCCAGGCTCGTAGAAGATGAACATCCCGGTCTTTCCGTCCTTGCTTTCGACGGCCTGGAGCGCAGTGGTGTTGGAAAGGACCGTGAAAAGGTCCGCCGCCTTCGTCGTTCCCGCAAACGGGATTACAGCATATGCATATGATTGCTGCCTGGGCCTGACTCCGTGCTCGAACCAGAGCTTGAATATGCGTGCGGAGCCCTTCCTGCTATCGTGGATGGTGCCCTTGGTAACTTTGGAGTAATCGCCGTGGAGTTCTTCGTCGATGAAGTTAAGCTTGCTGCCGTCCAGGGATTCATAGAGGACGCCCTTATTGAAGACTCCGTCGCCTTCCGCCTTGACATCCCCGGCGGAGCGGCACTGCTCCAATGTGGTCACAACTTTTTCCTTCTCGGTGGAATTGATCCCGGCCCCGAGGCAGACATATCCCTTGTCGAAGAAGAACCAACCCTTGCGGGCTGTCAGGTCGTAGAAGCAGCTGATGAAATCGAATGCGGCAGCACCGATCCTGCCGTCAGTCACGGCTCCCGCAAAATGAGACTTTCCGATGTGCTGGGGATTCTCGGGGAATTCAGTCACATAAAGGGAGGTAGTTCCGGGTATCATCGAAAAATCGAACACGGCCTGTATGTTGGTGTACTCATTCCCGTCCAGGGAAAGGTGGCAGGTTCCGTCCCCACGGAAATGGCTCTGGATGGCCTCTCCATTGTAGGGGTATTCGATATTCTTCGTGATCTGGTTGTGCATCCTGACGGAAGCCGCGTACTGCGGGTTCTGGAAGATGAAATACTGGGAGCACCAGAAGAACTTGCACCAGCTCTTGTCGAAGGCCTTTTCTCCGGCCTGGATTGCGATCACATCGTCAATCTCGGCTTCCCGGTAGCCCCCGCATATGTTTTTAAGCCCCTTCGCGACATCGTCGGGGAACCTCCGCTCAGGTGTCGGGACCCAGAGGTCACGGTTCCAGGAACCCGGTTCAATGAAGGTATCTTTCACCGTGTGCTTGATGGAACCGTCAAGGAAATAATCGATTACGCACTGGATTTCCCTGTCATCCAGCTCGTACTCCGTGCCTTTAAGCTTGGCTCCCCAGTAGGAAAACTGCCTCACAAGCGAAGCACCGTAGGAATTGGTATTGTCCACTCCCTCGTTCCTGTGGTGGAAGCTCATGTCCGGCTGGATACCGCGGCCCGTGGTAGGATTGACATTCTTGGCGCCGGAAAAGCCGTTGAGATCCATTACTATTTCTTCAGGATTGGCTATGTGTGCTTCTTTCCCCAGGTTACGGAATTGATCGGCAGCGTCGTCCCAGTCCCTCATCAGGAGGGCCGCTTTGGCATTGTTTCCGATCACTGACGGCCGGTCTCCTCCGGGACGTCCCGGACCGGCATCGGAATCGATCCTCTTCAGGACGGCGAAAACCTTGTCCAGGCTCTCCTCGGGGATGTCTTCATCGAGCATCCAGGCTATGGACAGGAGGCTGTCGGGAGCTGTGCATTGATTCCGGGCCCAGTTGTCGCTGACCGGATCCGCCTCGAACCAGTATTTCAGACCGTTGGCGATTCCCTTGTACATCTCGGGATTCCGGCCTTCCTTCTCGTAGCTGGCCACCATGGAGTAAAGCCGCTTGAGGTGGAAGATCGGTATCCAGGTGGACCTGGAGCGGTCCTTGTAGTCTATGTCGCTCCAGGAGCCGTCAGCCTGCTGGCTTGCCAGGAAGTCGGCCGCGCCTTCCGGACTGGCGGCGGCGAGGATGTCCTGACGCACTTCGGCCCTGACTCTCTCCATCGGGTCTTTCTCCTTGCATGACGATAGGGCAGCGAGCATAAGCACCGCTGCTGCAATCATATGTGCGATTCTTGTCATCTCGCTATCGGTTATTGTACGAAAATTCGCAGCCGCAGTAGAGCTGGTTGTAGAAACCTTTTTCCCGTATCAGTTCATA
>CADCQP010000038.1 GCA_902803535.1 uncultured Bacteroidia bacterium
ACCTCCTGCTTCGCATTGCGCGGAAGGAGAGTCTGGCAGAAAAGCCTTCCTTCACCGGAGTCAGCACGCATCACTCCGCTGCCGACTTTCGGCTGCTCTTTGGTGTGGAGAAGCCACTCTTTCGCATATGATGCATCAGCTGCGCCGACGCGGTCGTATACGATGAAGTAATCCGGATAGACGAAGACGAACTGGCGAACCGCCTCAGTACACTTGTCACCATAGCATGACGTCGCATCGGAAGCTATGTATGTAAAGTCGCTCCCCGTCTCGAAAGCCTTGACGACCGCCCCGGTGAGCTTGACCATGCCTCCGTCATTGAGCATCGCCTGCGGATTGTCAGTCATCTTGATTCCCCAGTGGTCAGGAAGTGGTTCACCAGGCTTGTGGATCAACACCACATTGTGGGCGACGCTCTGGGAATAATAGTGAGCCAGGTTATAATCAGTCTGCCTGGCACGGCATCCAGTGTCAAGGGCAAGATGGTCGTACTTATAGATAGTGAAGTTGTTCTCGTCGAAATGCTTGTGCTGGGAGAAACGCGCTCCTGCCGTGAAAGTGCAGTAAGTTGCATCCGGCTTCCATGCAGAGCGCATATGGAAGACTCCGAGGGCCTCGAAATGCCTGGCCTTGAGCGGACTGTTCTCGATCAGGTCCACGTACTTCGGATCTTCCTCCCAGTCTGTCTCTACGATAAACGGCAGGATAGGATATACAAAACTCGAGAAATCTTTCTGCGTGGTAAAATGACGGAGGGCGGCTGTCAGCTTGGCGCATTCCGGATCCACATCCTTGAAGAACTGGATATACTCGTTGAGATGCCCCCAGAGCATGGAATTGGAGACGTAGTTGTTGTTGTGATTTGCATCTCCCCAGCCGTCGAAGCGGAGATGTTCCGGCATGTCCGCGTCACGGATCCAGAGCCACCAGATCCAGTTGGGAGTCAGTCTCATGTTGGGATACTTCCACGCGATGTTCTCCCCCGTAGCTGACAGCATCGAGAACATGAAGTTGAAGTGGGCATATGGATAGTTCACAAGGGAATAACCCGGTACCGCAGAAGAGATTCCGCCGTCGTCGCCCGGAGTGGTGTTGCGGTAGTCCATCATCTCGCACAGCAGTTCATAGCCCCTCTTGAGATGCCTTGCGGCAAGAGGATCGCAGAACCCGTCGCCATATGCTGCAAGACCCGAGTACCACAGCATGTTGCGCATACCATAGAATCCTGTTGTCTTGTCACCGCCGCTGTTGCGGGGCATCGTGAGGCCGGTCTCCGGCTGGACCAGCTCTACATGGGTAACGAGAGGCACTATGAACGAACGCCTTTCGTCTTCGGTTAGTGCCTCATAGATCCAGTCATATGCACACAGGGCATTGATCCTGGAATGAGAGTACCAGTTCACCGGATGAAGGTTGTTGGTGGCCTCAGTGTAAGCATCAACCGAAGCCCTCAGCATCTTCTTGGTCTTCTCAAGGTACTTCTGTTCGCCTGTAAGTCTCCAGGCGAGTGCGCACATAGCCGACTCCTTTCCGAACTCCACTACCGAGGGAGCCGGAACGTCGGGATGGGTGTAGGCCAGCGGGCCGGTGTTAGATGCAACCGGATTGTCCGGAAGCTTGTCGACTGCCTCAAGCAGAGCCTGTTTGTACTTGGCGGTAGGGCCTTCGGCCCTGGCGGCGATTTCCTTCCACGAGTCAGCATTGAAGAATATCCTCGGGTGGTCGGGACGGATCTTGGGCTGGGCAGACAAAAAGATGTTTGCCGCCATGAACATAGCGGCAAACATAAAGGATTTCACAAGGAATCGCATTTTATTTTCCTGATGAAACGCTTATCTCATTTCCGACTGAGTTCCAGTCGACGGTCAGGACCTTATCCCCGACCATGACCTTCTGGAGGCCGTTCTCGTTGGAAAGAACCTTGATCTTGCGGGCTGCGACCTTGGCGGCTTTCGCGCCTTTCATTCCGTTCGGAAGCACGGCATATGCATATGATGCGTCCTTCGGGTCCTTGCCATGGTCGATCCAGATGTCCAGCAGGTCCATGCTCACCTCATCCTTGGAATAAGCGGGATGCATCGGATACCAAGAGCCGGTGTGCTTGTAAGGAGCTATCTTGTAACTATTTCCGTCAAGGAGGACATATGTCGTCCCTTCATGGCTGACCCATTTTTCGGAAGTAGTGACCTTCCCTTCTAGCCTCCGCTGGTCAATGGCGGTCACGACATCGTAACCACGCCCCGGCTCCAGGGTGATCCCCGCTCCAAGGCATATGATTCCCTCAGGGGTGAAGAACCATGCCTTGTGGGCATGCATACCCGCCCTGTTGTACTCCATGGCGGTCACGAGGACATCCCCGACAACCTTGCCGAACACCCTGGAAGACTTGTTGTAAGGGGTCTTCTCGTCCGGAGTGCCCCAAAGGGGTTTCCCGTTGTCGTAGCTTGTGACCCCGGGCACATGCTTCCAGTTCCAGCATGCAGAGACGTCGTCATATTCGTCTCCGTCCCTGCGGGAAAGCATGGCACCGTCCGAAGAGAAATAGCCCAGCATATTCTCCTGGTTCGTGTGCTCATAGCCTATGATCCTGTCGGACTGCATGCGGACCGATGCGTACCAGTCCTTGGTCCTGTAAACTCCGTAGTCGGAATAAGGATAATACTTCGCCCCTGTGAGATTGTCCATGGGGATCCCCAGCCTGGCCGCAGATGCCTTGGCACCGCGTGCCTTGGAGGCCTGGGCTCCGGGAGTGATCTGCCTTCCGCAGGCCGACATGTCAAACATGTCCTTCCATACGACCCAGCGCAGGCCTTCCCTGACGTAATTCTTCAGGATGTCCTCCTGTTCCTTGCTGAATGCCAGAGGGGTGTCCTTGAAGGCCAGGTAGAACTCGGACATCTCGGAAGCATATGATCCTCCGTAATTTCCGAACTGCAGCTGCGGGCCGTGCTGATGATAGGACCAGTCGGGCTGGATCCCTTCCTTGGTGGTCACGCAGATCTCTGAAGCGATGCTGTCGCGGCACTGGCGGACGAAGTCCTTGTCGTCCTCCAGAAGGCCGCGCAGGAGCCAGTTGCGGGCCGCCCAGATCTTGTTCTGGCCTGTGCGCCAGTACTTGAGCTGGTTCATCACGTCCACCGTGTTCTTGATTTCTTCCTGTGTAAGTTCGTCGCGGAGCCATATGCCCGTAAGGCCGAATTCATATGGAACAGCTATCTCGTTGTACCACCAGTTGGGGCATATGGGCCTCGTCTTGAACCAATAATCGAGTCCCTTGCGGGCCGCGGCGAGGACCTCTGGCGTGGGATTGTAGTGCCAGTACGTAGAGAGCGTCACGAGCCTGCTGGGGTGCTCGTTGGTCTTCCATGCTCCGCGAAGCTGGTCATGATAGTCTATGTCCGGCCATGAGCCGTCGGGATTCTGGGTCTTGACCAGGTTCTCCACCACTTCCTTGTCGGGCTTGGCAAGCCTGGTTTCAAGATACTTGTACACGTGGTCTCCGCCGATGTGGGAGGTCAGCAGGGTTACTAGGAGCAAAAGAGCCTTGAACATGGTAATACAATTTTAGTGCGTTAAAGACAAAGATAATGAAAAAGTGCCTCAAAGTGTTAACTTTGCAAAGACATAATCATTGCATATGCGTACATACCTTTACCTCGCCCTGGCAGCCGTGGCTGCTGCAACGGTGCTTTCATGCGCTCGGAATGACGCTTTCCTGACTGAAGAAGAAGGATTCTTCAACATGAAAGGAGTCGTACTGACGGTAGATGACCTTTCGACCCTTGACTGGCCCGCACTGGCGGCGGCCAACGGGATCAATACGATCGGGACGCATATCTTCCCAGACCAGGTAGCCGCATTCACCAAAACTGAAAAAGGACAGGAATTCTACGAGTCCTGCCGCAGGAACGGGATCGAGGTGGAACACCAGCTGCATGCAATGAGCCAGCTCCTTCCCCGGGAGCTGTTTGCCGAAGACTCCACGATGTTCCGCATGGATGCCCACGGGAGGCGCACTCCCGTGGACAATTGCTGCATCCAGTCCGGGAAAGCCCTTGACATCATTGCAGCCAATGCTGTGGAATATGCCAAGCTCCTGAAACCCACGAACCACAGGTACTACTTCTGGATGGACGATGCCAAGCAGGTCTGCAAATGCCCGTACTGTTCCCAGTTCTCCCCCAGCGAACAGGCCCTGGTAATTGAAAACCACATCCTGAAAGCCCTCAAGGCCATCGACCCGGAGGCGAAGCTGGCGCACCTGGCCTACCAGAACACCCTCCCCGCCCCGGTGAAAGTCAAGCCGGAAAAGGACATCTTCCTGGAGTTCGCCCCGATTTACCGCAGATGGGACAGGCCCCTGTCCGACTCCGATGCCCTCGACCCCCGCAATGGGAACACCCTCACCCATGGAGACCATCTGAAATACCTGGAAGACAACCTGAAGGTGTTCCCTTCTTCCACGGCGGTCGTCCTGGAATATTGGCTTGATTCATCCCTTTTCAGCCGCTGGAAGAAACCTGCGGTGAAAGTTCCGTGGAACCGCCAGGTCTTCTTCGACGACCTGGACACATATGCCTCATACGGCATCCGCGACATCACTTCGTTCGCGGTGTACATGGATTCCACATATTTCAAGGCATATCCGGACAAAAGGCTCCTGAAAGAATACGGCGTTGGACTGGCCGAATACGGCAAGGTCCAGCCGAAGCCATTCAAGATCTTCACCAGGAAGCCTGCCTGGAAGAGCATAAAGCCGATAACCGGTTTCCATGCCCCCTGGGATGGCCTGGATGATAAGACTGAGTTCAGGTGCGCCGCCTCCAGGGACAGCCTGTTCTTCAGGTTTGACGTCAAGGAAGAAACCCCGACATGTGAAAAGGGCTATAAGGATGAAATGGATGTGGTCAACGAGGACCGGGTTGAAGTCTTCTTCTCCCCTGCCGAGGGCATGAAAGAGACCTACTACGGAGCCGAAGTGGATTTCCTCGGACGTATCCTGGATTACTCCTGCAACTTCTGCAGGAACTTTGACTACAAGTGGGATTTCTCCACGATGAAGACCTCTCACGAGAATTACGACGGGGGCTACAGCGTAACCATCTCCGTTTCAAGGAAAGAATTGGAAGACTTGGGAATACACCTCAGGGACGGATTCTTCATGGGAGCCTTCAGGGCCGATTACAGGCCTGACAAGTCCGTCAACTGGTACTCCATGAAGCTGACCCGTGACAAAGCCGCCGACTTCCACAAGCCCAACGTCCTCTTCCCCGCAATAGTCAAGTAGAGGGCTGCGACTCTTGCATGCCGGCATTGCCTGGTGCCCTCCACTCCATCATCATGCCTCCCCCGGACCGGTGCTGTTGCAGCTCATAAGTCGCTTCGCTCAAATCGCTGCAGCAGCACCGGTCTGGGGGGGAGGAAGGCACCCGTGTTCCAGGCTCAGCGCTTACGGCCGCCCTTGTTGCGACGCTGCTTGGATTCTTTGATGGCCCTTGCGATCTTGGCCTTCCTGGCTTTCTTGTCGCCCTGGACCGGGAATTCCTGACGTGACCTGCCGGAATCACCTTCATAGCTATGACTGCCATGGAGAAGTTCTTCAGGTTCAACCAGTTCGAAATCCAGGATACGCTGCTCAAGATTGGTTCCCTTGACCTTGATCCGGACTGAGTCTCCGAGGCAGTAGATGTGGCCGCTGCGCCTTCCGACGAGCCTGTAGTGCTCCTCGTCGAACTCGTAAAAGTCTGACTTGATGTCCCTCAGGGCCACCATGCCCTCGATCTTGGTCGGCTCGATCTCCACGTACATTCCCCAGCTGGTAATTCCGGAAACATGGCCGTCGTACTCATTACCGACCTTGTCCTCCATGAATTCCACCATCTTGTACTTGATGCTGTCCCGCTCGGCATTGGCTGCGATGACCTCCCGCTCGGAAGCATGCTTGCACTGGTCGGAGAAGTATTCCTTGTCCTGGGACTTGGCTCCATCAAGATACTTGGTCAGAAGACGGTGGACCATGTCATCGGGATAGCGCCTGATCGGGGATGTAAAGTGGGTGTAGTACCTGAATGCCAGTCCGTAGTGTCCGATATTGTCAGTAGAATAGCACGCCTTGGCCATGGACCTGAGAGCCAGCATCTCGATTGCGCCGAACTCTGGCTTGTCCTTGGCCTGGGCCAGAAGCGAATTCAGTGATTCGGCCGCCGCAGTCCCGGTAGAGGTGTCACCAAGGGTGTAGCCGAAAGTCCCGGCGAAGCCCCTCAGGCCCTCGAGCTTGTCAGTATTCGGAGTATCGTGTACACGATAGACGAATGTCTTGGCATCCTTGCGCGCTTTCCCGTCGAATTTTCCTTCCGTAGCTATGAATTCCGCGACAGAGCGGTTCGCCAGCAGCATGAATTCCTCTATCAGCCAGTTGGCCTCCTTGGAAATGACCTGATGTACTCCCACAGGCTTGCCGTTTTCATCCACATCCACCTTCATCTCAGGCCTTTCGAAGCTGATAGCACCGGCGGCAAAACGCTGCTTGCGGAGTTTCGACGCGATGCCCCACAGGTCCAGTACAGCCTGCTTGACTTCAGTACTGCATTTGGGTTCGTCATCTGCCGATACGGAGCCGCTGTCAATTATCATCTGGGCCTCTTCGTATGCGAAACGGTGGTCAGAGCACATGACAGTGCGTCCGAACCACCTGTCGGTCACTTTGCCTTCGGGTGTCATCTCGAACACAGCGCTGTAGGTCAGCTTGTCCTCATGCGGACGCAGCGAACAGAGCTTGTTGGAGAGTTTCTCGGGGAGCATGGGCACCGTCCTGTCCACCAGATAGACCGACGTCCCCCTGGCCTGCGCCTCCTTGTCCACGATGTCTCCCGGCTTGACATAATAAGTCACATCGGCGATGTGGACTCCCACTTCGTAGTTCCCGTTATCCAGTTTCTTCAGCGACAGGGCATCGTCGAAGTCCTTAGCATCGGCAGGGTCGATGGTAAATGTCAGGGTGTCGCGGAAATCCCTTCTTCCCTTGAGGTCATTCTCGGTGATTTCCTCGGATATGGCATCCGCAGCCATTTCAACTTCAGGCTCGAAACGGTAAGGCAGGCCGTATTCAGCGAGAATCGCGTGCATCTCGGTGTCGTTTGCGCCGGGCTCTCCAAGCACATCCACCAGGTACCCGTGCGGGTTGGGTTCTCCTTTCTCCCACGAATCCACCACGGCCGCGACCTTGTAGCCGCGCATGGCCTTGAGCTCGCTGCTCTTCCCGTCAACGGTTTCGAAGATGCCGTTTACGGTGAACGAACCGTCTTCGTGCCTGACCAGGGATCCCCTGGGATCCTGAGGCATATGCCCGAGGATCGGGGCACCGGACTCGTTCAGGATGCTTATGGATATGTCATATGGCATGCTCTTGCTCTGCATGAGCACCCAGGCCTGCTTGCCGCCTGCGATATGCAGGATGCCCACGAACGGAGTTTTCGAGCGCTCGAGGATCTTCACGATCTCGCCTTCGCGCCGCCCGTCGCGTCCGCCGCGCTGGGCAACAGCCACGATTACCTTGTCCCCGTTGAGGGCACCGCGCGTCTTGGATGCCTTGACGAAAACTTCATTCCCCTTGTCTTCAGGGTCCTCCACGAACACATACCCTTCCCTGGCCATCCTCACTATTCCTGTCAATTCCACTGAAGGAAAATTCTGCTGCCTGGAGTCGTGCCTGACGCGTAACCTGCCGCCTTTTCTTCTGTTGCCCATAAAAATGATTATATTTGTCTTATACTTTGTTCCAACAAATTTACTAAAAAAACGCATACGTCCATGGCTGACATCAAAGAAGACAAACGAATAGTCCTTACTCTGGACGCAGGAGGCACGAACATGGTCTTCGGAGCCATCAAAGGAGGAGAATTCATAGGCGGAACCACCAGGCTCCCCGCTAATGCACATGACCTTGGGCTCTGCCTGGAAACCATGGTCAAGGGATTCAGCATAGTCCGTGACAGCCTGAAGGCGATGGGCGAAAGCGAACCGGCCGCAATCAGTTTTTCCTTCCCCGGACCCGCCGACTACCCCAACGGAATCATCGGAGGCTTCCTCCCCAATTTCCCGTCATTCCGGGACGGAGTGGCCCTGGGACCGTTCCTGAAGGAGAAGTTCGGAATCCCTGTCTTCATCAACAATGACGGAGACCTCTACGCATATGGCGAAGCCATCGCCGGTGCACTCCCCGAAATCAACGCCAGGCTCGAGGCCGCGGGAAGCCCAAAACGCTACCACAACCTGATCGGCTACACATTCGGGACCGGCTTCGGAGTGGGCATAGTGATAGACGGCCGCCTCAACAGGGGTGACAACTCATGCGTTGAGACATTCTGCCTGGAGCACCCGTTCAAGGAAGGGGTCATCGTCGAGGAAGGAGTCGCCGCCAGGGCCGTAAAACGCGTTTACGGAGAACTTTCCGGCAATCCGGACCACGGACTTGAGCCCAAGGAGATAGGAGAAATCTGCACTGGTGTCAGGGCCGGGGACAAGGCCGCTGCCCTGGCCGCATTCAACGAAATGGGCGAGGTTGCTGGCCGGGCCATGGCTACTGCCGCATCGCTGATCGACGGCCTGATAGTCATAGGCGGCGGGATCATGCACAACAGTGCCTTCATCATGCCAGGCCTGCTGAAGAGCCTCCGCTCCTCCCTGCACACCCTCGGAGGCGAAAACGTAAGGCGTGTCCAGAGCGAAGTCTTCAACCTGGACGACCCGGCTGAATTCGAGCTCTTCGCCAAAGGGCAGGCACGCAGCCTGAAGGTATGGGGCACCGACAAGGAGGTCGTTTACGATCCCATGAAACGCATCGGAGTCATGCGCTCGAAGATAGGAGCCAGCGAGGCCATCTCGCTGGGAGCCTACCTCTTCGCCCTTTCCGAACTCGACAAATAGACAACGATGGCAAAGCTATATCCACTGAAATTCAAGCCCTTCCTCAAAACAGTAGTGTGGGGCGGCGACAGGATTGCCGCATTCAAAGGCATCAGCACAGATGACCACAGGATTGGAGAAAGCTGGGAGCTTTCAGGCATCCCCGGCAAGGAATCCATTGTCTCCAACGGCGTCCTGGCCGGGCGGGGCCTCACTTCCCTTATTAAAGAATACGGAGCAGAACTCATTGGAGAACACGTATATGCCTCGGAGGGAAGCGCCTTTCCGCTCCTTTTCAAATTCATAGATGCACGCGACGACCTTTCAATCCAGGTCCACCCTGACGACGGCCTGGCAATGCAGAGGCACGGCACGAAGGGAAAGACGGAGATGTGGTACATCATCGATGCCGCGGAAGGTGCCAGCCTCCTGGCCGGATTCTCCCGCGAAATCACTGCGGAAGAATATGAAAGACGAATCGCCGACGGGACCATTACGCAAGTACTTGCGCGTCACGAGGTCCGCCCCGGGGATGTATTCTTCCTGCCAGCAGGCAGGGTGCATGCCATATGCTCGGGCTGTTTCATCGCCGAAATACAGGAAAGCTCCGACATCACCTACAGGATTTTCGACTACAACCGTCCCGGGCTGGACGGGAAGCCCAGGGAACTCCACACGGCGCTTGCAAAGGACGCCATCGATTTCAAGGTCTATCCTTCCTACCGCACGCAGTGGACGGAATCACCTGACACAGAGAACATCCTTGCAGACAGCAAGTGGTTCGTCACATCCCAGTACTGCCTCACCAAGCCGTTTTACCGCGACCTGCGCGGCGTGGATTCTTTCGTGGCAGTCATATGCATCGAAGGAGAGGGTCTCCTTGAAAACAATCAGGCCGAGGTGCCACTGCACCCCGGCGAGACTGTACTTATTCCGGCCTGCTCCGCTTCGGCGACTTTCAAGCCCCTTGGGGACCGCCTCCGCCTGCTGACCAGCTATGTCAGATAGGCTCTGCCCTAGAACATGAACCCGACACCCAGAAGCAGGGTGTTGCGGTGGATGTTGTCATCGACGTCGCGCACGACCTTGTGGATGCCGAAGTCATATCCCAGGCGGATCTGGACTGCATCCACTATGGACACCGCTGCACCGACTCCCCACTGCATGTCGAAGTTCTTGATATCAATGCCATCATGATCCCAGCTCTTGAACGCATTGCCCACGCCGAAGTTCACCCTCGGTCCCGTGAATGCGGACAGGCTGACGCTGGGCATTACATCGTAGAGAGTGTACTTGATGTCGAAAGGCACGTTGATCCATATGGCCTTGAGATCACCGTTGCCGTTGCCATAGATGAAGTTGGCACCCGGCTCGAATGTCAGGCCTTCGAGGGATGAGAAAGCGATATCGTACTTGAGGCCGAACCAGATTCCGTGGAAATCGATGTCGTCATATAATTCCGATCCACCGAAACCGTTGTGGGCATAGCCGAAAAATGCTGTGTACTGCGCTGATGCATTCGTTCCGATGAGCATCATGACAGCCGCGATGGCGGCAACAATCAATTTTTTCATAACAGTATAAATTAGTTGATCATATGTCAGTCAATCAGTCCGCGGCCCCTTAGCATGGCCTTGGTGTCAGGATCGTTCCCACCGGTGAACTGCCTGAACAGGACCATGGGCTCCTCGCTGCCTCCCTTCTCCAGGAAGGTTTTCTTGAAGCGCTGCGCGACCTCCGGATTGTAAATCCCCTCGCGCTCGAAATAGCTGAAGGCATCCTTGTCAAGGACCTCGGTCCACAGGTAGCCGTAGTAGCCGGCACTGTAGCCTGAATTGAAAATATGGTTGAAATAGGTGGTGCGGTAGCGCGGGATGATTTCCTTGGGAAGCCCCATCTCCTTGCATACCTTTTCCTCGAAGGAATCGATGTCGATATCCTTAAGGTCATCAACGCTCAGTTCATGCCACCTCATGTCCAGGATCGATGCTGCACAGAGCTCTCCGGTCATGAATCCCTGGTTGAACTTCAGGGAATTGTTGATCTTCTCCACAAGGGCCTCGGGGATGACCTCACCGGTCTTGTAGTTCTTTGCGTACACCTCGAGGATCTCCTTTTGGAAAGCCCAGTTTTCGTTGAACTGGGAGAAGGTCTCGACGAAGTCCCTGGTCACTCCGGTTCCGCTGACGGAAGGATAGCGGCACTTGGACAGGAACCCGTGGAGGGCGTGCCCAAATTCATGGAACATGGTCTGGACCTCATCCACCGTCAGCAAGGAGGGAGTGTCTCCCTTTGCCGGGGTGAAATTGCAGACATTCACTATAATAGGCCTCACATCCTTTCCGGAAGGATCCACGTACTGGTCCCTGACATTGTTCATCCAGGCGCCGCCGCGCTTTGTCGAACGCGGGAAATAATCGGCCAGGAAAATGCCGATAAGATCACCTGACTGCTTGTCGGTCAGCTTGAAGGCCCTCACTTCGGGATTATAGACGGGGACGCCGCTGAGCTCCTCGAATTCGATGCCGTACAGGCGGCTCGCCGCGGCGAAGACTCCCTGGCGGACATTGTCGCAAAGGAAATATGGACTTGTGACAGATTCGTCCAGGTCATATTTCTGCTTACGCACCTTTTCGGCATAGTAGAACCAGTCCCAGGGCATTATCCTGGAGCCTGCAGGAAGCTTTCCGGCCTTGATGTCCGCGTCCATGAGCTTCTGCATGTCAGCTATTTCCTCCTTGGCGCGGGCATTGGAAGCCTCCTGGATTTCCTTCAGGAAAGCGTCAACCGTACCGGGATCATGGGCCATCTTGTTGTCCAGCTGGTACTCTGCCCAGTTGTTGAAACCCAGCATGCGGGCCTTTTCAGCACGCAGGCGCAGAATCTCCAGGCAGAGTTCACGGGTGTCGTTCTCACCTCCGTTACGGCCGCGTGAAGAATAGGCCTTGAACATGGCCTCACGCCTTGCACGGTCCTCGCACACAGTCATTTCCGCACTGTACTGGGAGACCGGGACATCGAACTGTGCCTTGAAGGCGTTGTTCTCGGCCAAGAGCCTGTTTCCGAACGTATTGCCTGCTACGGACAGTTTCCTATTGATTTCCTTGAGAACGGCCTGGTCCGCCTCGGGAAGGTCAATTCCGTTACGGACGAATCCCTCATAAAGGTTCTTGAGGACCATCTGCTGTTCCCTGTCCAGTCCGTCGGTCCCGGCGTCATGTACTGCCTTCACCTTTGCGAAGAAGGCCTTGTCCATGAAGATGTCGTCACTGTGGACGGTAAGGATCTCGGTAGCCTCATCGACCACCTTGTTCATCGCATCGTCGGCATCGGTTTCGGCAAGGTTGAAAAGGACTCCCTCGACCTTTGAAAGGAGGGCACCGGAGTATTCATATGCCTCGACGACATTTGCGAATGTCGGGGCCTCTTTATTAGACTTTATGGCCTCGATTTCCGCTTTCTGCTCCTTTATGCCTTCCCGGATGGCAGGCATGTAGTCCTCAACCTTGATCCTGTCAAACGGCGGGAGGCCGTAGTTGGCCGTCCACTCCTCGAAGAACGGATTGGTCTGCTTCGCACACGATGCAACAGTCATAACCGCGATGATTCCTATATAAAGTCTTTTCATTCAGGGTCAGTTAACTTTGATACCATCGATGTCGATAACGGTGAACTGGGCTGACCCCTGGTAGTTGCTCAGGATTCCGGTAACGTCTATCGTCTTCTCGCCTGAGAGGACGGCGTCGTTGATCCTTTCATCCGAGAAACGGCTGAACCCGCTGGTGCGGATCTGGACCTCGGTGCCTCCGCTCATCTTGAAATACTGGCTTACTGTGTAAGCCGCTCTCTCGATATCGGGATAGAGATGGTCAGGATCCATCCCGCGCATCGAACCTATGCTCCCGTACATGGAGTCGCCGGATCCAACCACGGCCTTGTCCCATTCTCCGGACTCGAGGTGCCTGTTCATCAGGTCCTTGCTCATGGCCCATGTGTCGACTCCCCACTGTGCATCCGAAAGGAATACCCTGTTGGATGGGGACTTCTTGTCCAGCTGGCTGTCCAGGTAAAGGAGGACGAAGATCTCGTTCGCGTACTTAAGCCCCTTCAGGGTCACATACTTGCCAAGCCAGGGAGAGGTCTGGCCCACGTTGAGGGCCTCCTTGAGCTGGTCCTCCGTCATGGTCACGGGCTTTATCGGAGTCTCGACTGCTCCCTTGAATATGTGACCGTCTATCAGATACTGGATGTCGATATACGCCGTCTCGTACTCCCCGGTCGGGTCCTCACATCCGAGCTGGAGCATGCCTTCGCCTTCGGAGGACTGGCGGCCGTAGTTGCCCAAGGTAAGTCCCTCGCACTTCACCCAGATCCTTTGA
>CADCQP010000039.1 GCA_902803535.1 uncultured Bacteroidia bacterium
GGCTGCGATGTGGTGTTCAAGGTGGCCGACGCTGACGGCAAGACCGTTTTCGAGAAGACCATCCCCTACATCAACAATGACAAGGCTTCCGTCAACATCGACATCCGCGATCCCCACCTTTGGAACGGAATGGAGGATCCTTATCTCTACACCGCAAGCGCTACTCTGAGGCGTGACGGCAAGGAACTCGACAAGGTTGAGGACAAGATCGGTGTCAGGACATTCTACGTCGATCCCGACAAGGGCTTCTTCCTTAACGGAAAGCATCTCAAGCTCCGCGGTGTGTCCCGTCACCAGGACTGGGCAGGCATCGCTTCCGCACTCAAGAAGGAGAACCACCTCAAGGACCTTGACATAATCCAGGAAATGGGTGTCAACTCCCTGCGCCTGGCCCACTATCCGCAGGCCCACTTCATGTTCGAAGAGGCTGACAGGCGCGGTTTCGTAGTGTGGGAGGAAATCCCCTTCGTCGGCGGCTACTCTGATTGCGACGACTTCGACGAGAACCTCAAGCTCCAGCTCCGCGAACTCATCTACCAGAACTATAATCACCCCTCCATCTGCTTCTGGGGCCTTTTCAACGAGATCGTAGGCAGCTTTGACAAGGTGCTGGCCGAGCTCAATGACATCGCCCATGAGATCGATCCGACAAGGGTCACCACTGCTGCCACCTATCAGCAGGGCTCATTCAACTTCATCACCGACCTCATCGCATGGAACAAGTATTTCGGCTGGTATCAGGACAAGTCCGCCGGCTTCGCCAAATTCTTCGATGACTGGCACAAGGAGCATCCCGAAGCCAGGATAGCCATCAGCGAATACGGCGCCGGAGCCGCATTCTCCCAGCACGTTGGCGTTTACAATGACGCTGATGATGATGTCCGTCAGACTTCCCGTGGACGCTGGCACCCGATGGAGAAGCAGACATTCATCCATATGGACCACCTGAAGATGATAACCGAGCGCGATTACATCTGGGGGTCATATGCTTGGAACATGTTCGATTTCGCTTCCGCAATGCGTCGTGAAGGAGACACCAACAATCTGAATGACAAGGGTTTGGTCAGCCAGGACAGGACCCGCCGCAAGGATGCGTTCTACCTCTACAAAGCCAACTGGAACAAGTCCGAACCTACCGTCCATCTCTGCTCGAAAGACTATGTCCAGCGCAAGGAGGACGTGACCGACATCATATTGTTCACCACGGCTCCTTCAGCCAGGCTGTTCATCAACGGCAAACCCTACGGCAAGGCCGTCAAGACTGATGCATATGCCACTGTCCAATGGAAGGGCGTCAAGCTCGCCAAGGGTGCGAACCACATCGAGGTCCGTACCGAGCAGGGCAACGAGACCGCGGACTGGACCGTTGAATAATCGTGTTTAATCTATAGCACATATGAAAAGACTTCTCCTTTCTCTCCTGTTGCTGGTGCCTTTCCTGGCATCGGCACAGGAGAATTATGTGAGCGGGACCACTGCTGTTCCCGCCCATCCGCGCATCCTCCTGCTCAAGGGCGAGGAAAAGGCCCTTGCAAAGCAGATCCGTTCCGATGCCACCTGGACGGAGATCAATAATAATGTCCTTCAGGCTGCAGATGAGATACTTCCGCTTCCTGTACAGGAGAGGATCAAGACCGGGAAGAGGCTCCTTAGCGTGTCCAGGGAGAACCTCCGCCGCATATTCATCCTGAGCTACGCCTACAGGATGACAGGGAAAAAGGCATATGCGCAGCGCGCCGAACAGGAAATGCTGAAAGCCGCTTCTTTCGAGGACTGGAACCCGAGCCATTTCCTGGATGTCGGTGAGATGACGATGGCCCTTGCGATCGGATACGACTGGCTTTACGGCTACCTGACCCCGTCCTCGCGCAAGGCCATCGAGACGGCGATTATTGAAAAAGGCATAAAGCCTTCATATGTAGAGGAATACAATTGGTTCCTCGACGCCGGGCACAACTGGAACCAGGTCTGCAATGCCGGCATGACCTATGGCGCCCTTGCCATATGGGACATCGACCGCGACCTGGCTGTTGAGACTGTGAACCGCGCCGTTGAGACCATCAAGCTTCCCATGAAGCACTATGCACCGGACGGAGCCTATCCTGAAGGAGTCGGCTACTGGGACTACGGTACTTCTTTCAACGCGATGTTCAACAGCGCCGTCGAGAAGGCTTTCGGGACCGATTTCGGCCTTTCTTCCATGGAGGGATTCCTCGCTACGGGACAGTTTATCCTGAACATGGTTTCCCCGAACCTGAGGAACTTTGCGTTCTCCGACAACGGCGCCGGTGCCGGATTCTATCCCACCATGTTCTGGTTCTATTCCAAGACCGGAGACGAAAGCACTCTGTTCAACCAGGCGCGCGTGTATAACCTCCGCAAGGAAGGGATCAAGCGCGACCGCCTCGCCCCTGCCCTTCTGATCTGGGGTGCAAAGGCTGCCTTCTCCAATCCCAAGGCTCCGGAAAAGCTTAATTACAAAGCAGATGGAGACAATCCCGTGGCAGCCATGCGTTCGTCCTGGACGGATCCTGATGCTGCTTTCCTGGCTTTCAAGGCCGGTTCGCCTTCGGTGAATCACGGACATATGGACATCGGCGAATTCATGTTCGAGGTAAATGGGGTGCAATGGGCCGTGGATCTTGGCGGCGAGAATTACAACAGCCTGGAGACCAAGGGAGTGGACCTTTGGAATACTTCCCAGGATTCGCAGCGCTGGGATGTCTGGAGGTACAATAACTTCCACCACAACACCCTTACTTTCAACCAGCACAAGCAGCTGGTAAAGGCCAAGGCTGAGATCGATGACCTGGTTGAGGCTCCCGGACGCACGACGGCATCTTCTGACCTTACCCCGGTATATGCGGACGATGTCAAGAGCGTCAAGAGGTCCGTTTCCCTGGTCGGAGGGAAATCTGCTTTGATCGAGGATGTCGTGGAGACGGGTCCGAGGTTCACCATGATGACCTGGACAATGATCACTCCGGCCGATGCGAAGCAGGTGTCTGACAATGAAGTAAGGCTGGAGAAGGACGGCAAGGCCCTCCTGGTGAAGGTTGAGAGCCCCGAGCCGATCCGCTGGAAGATTACCGATGCGACTCCGGACTTCTCTTTCAACACTCCGAATCCGGGCTACAACGTTGTCCGCTTCGACCTGGACCTCAAGTTGAACACCAAGCAGACCATCAAGGTCTCCCTGGTGCCCGAAATCTGACAATCTGTCAGCAAAGCGGTCAGGGAACGGCTTTTGTCCGGGTCTTTGTCCAGAAAGGAGACAAAGACATATGGATAATAAAAATAGCAAATACCAATTCCTTGACCGCTTTGCGGCAAATCTCAATGAGCAGGCGGCTTCCGGCAAGCTGGATCCGGTGATCGGCCGTGACGATGAAATCCGTCACGTCCTCCAGATCCTCAGCCGGCGCACGAAGAACAACCCGATACTCGTGGGCGACCCGGGTGTCGGGAAAACCGCCATATCCGAGGGCATAGCCCAGAAGATAGTGGACGGCGACGTCCCGGAGAACCTTAAGGACAGGAAGATATATTCCCTGGACATGGGAGCCCTCATTGCGGGGGCGAAGTACCAGGGCGAGTTCGAGGAGAGGCTCAAGGGTGTCGTCAAGGACGTTATTGACAGTGCCGGGGAGGTGATCCTGTTCATCGATGAGATCCACACACTCGTGGGCGCGGGCCGTACTTCCGGGGCCATGGATGCGTCTAATATCCTGAAACCGGCACTTGCGCGCGGTGAACTCAGGTGTATAGGGTCCACGACCCTGGATGAGTTCCAGAAATACTTCGAGACCGACAAGGCCCTTGAGAGGCGTTTCCAGAAGGTGATGATTGACGAGCCGTCTCCTTCTGAGTCCATAGCGATCCTCAGGGGACTTAAGGAAAAATATGAAAACCACCACCGTGTGCGCATCGAGGACGACGCCCTCATATCTGCAGTTAACCTTTCCCACCGGTACATTACCAACCGTTTCCTGCCGGACAAGGCCATTGACCTGGTGGATGAAGCGGCCGCCAAGCTCCGCCTTGAGATGAATTCGGTGCCGGAACCCATCGCTGAACTCAACAGCCAGATCCGTGAGAAGGAAATAGAGAAAGAGGCTGTCAAGCGCGAGGGCGTGTCCCTTAAGCTGGACAAGATCGAGGCAGACCTTGGGAAACTTGAAAAGGAGCGGGAGACCCTGATGACGCGCTGGAATTCGGAAAAGACCATCCTCACAGACCTGCAGAATGCCCGCCAGGACATAGACAAATACAAGATCGAGGCAGCGGCAGCAGAGCGTAACGGTGATTACGGTAAGGTCGCCGAGCTGCGTTACGGGAAGATTGCGGAGGCGCAGAAAAAGATTGACGAACTGACCCGCAGGCAGGCAGAGATAGACGATCCGCTGGTTACCGAGTCAGTGACTCCGGAGGACATCGCTGATGTTGTGGCGAAGTGGACCGGAATTCCAGTCAAGAGGATGCTGGAGAGTGAAAAGGATAAGCTTCTCAGGATGGAAGAAGCTCTGCATAAGCGTGTTGTGGGGCAGGATGAGGCTATCCGCGCCGTGGCGGACGCCGTGCGCCGCAACCGTGCCGGACTGTCCAACGAGAAACGTCCGATCGGCAGTTTCCTGTTCATGGGAACCACTGGTGTCGGTAAGACCGAGCTTGCAAAAGCCCTGGCGGAGTTCCTCTTCAATGATGAGAACATGATTACCAGGATAGACATGTCCGAGTACCAGGAGAGGCACACTGTCAGCCGTCTTATCGGTGCGCCTCCGGGATATGTCGGATATGACGAGGGCGGCCAGCTGACTGAGGCGGTCAGGCGTAAGCCTTATTCGGTGGTACTGCTGGACGAGATCGAGAAGGCTCATCCGGATGTCTTCAATGTGCTTCTGCAACTGCTTGATGACGGAAGGCTTACGGACAACAAGGGCCGTACGGTCGATTTCAAGAACACTATCCTTGTCATGACCTCCAACGCAGGCTCTGAGATCATTCAGTCATATATGGAGAGGCTGCCTTCCGTCGGGAGGCCGGGTGCAACTCCGGAAGAGGAGATGAAGGCAATCGCCCAGAGGCGTGAGCTTCTCGAGGAGTGCCGCGGGAAGGCGAAGGATGTGCTCAAGGCAATGGTCCGTCCTGAATTCCTGAACAGGATCGATGAGATCATAATGTTCGAGCCCCTGACCCAGAATGACTTGCGCGAGATCCTCCAGATCCAGATGAACGACCTGCGGGGGAAACTCTCCGAGGAGGGTGTGGACATATCCTTTACAGATGCTTTTTCCGACCTCATGGTTGAGGAAGGATATGACCCGGCATATGGCGCCCGTCCCCTGAAGCGGCTCATCCAGCGTGACCTTGTCAATCTGCTTGCTAAAGAGATACTTGCAGGTAAGGTACGACGCGGCGCGGCCATCGAGGCTGATGCGGCTGGAGGAAGGGTGATCCTGAGGAACGTTGCGGATAAAAAATAATTGCTAAATTTGTCTGTATTGACCACTATTAATAGTATAGTACAGACAAATGACCAGTTTCCCGAAATCCGGAGCGCTCAGGCTTTTGCTCCTGGCGTTGTTCTTCCTGCCTTGCGTATCATATGCGCAGCGCACTAATGTCGATGCATCTGCGAAGATGCCGGCACATCCCCGTATCCTCTTGCTGAAAGGTGAGGAGAAAGCCCTCAAGAAAAACATCGCCAAAGATGAGGTCTGGACCGAAATCCACAACGCGATCATCGAGGAGGCCGACAAGATGCTTCCCCTGACTCCCCTTGAGAGGATCAAGGAAGGCAAAAGGCTCCTGGGAGTGTCCCGGACCTATCTCCGCCGCGTATTCTACCTCAGCTATGCCTACAGGATGACCGGAGACAAGAAGTATGCGCTCAAGGCTGAGCAGGAGATGCTCAAGAGCGCCTCGTTCTCCGATTGGAATCCTTCACACTTCCTGGATGTCGGTGAGATGACCATGGCCCTTGCCATAGGATATGACTGGGTCTATGACCGGTTATCTCCTTCATCTCGGGAAGCTATTGAAAATGCGATAATTGACAAGGGCATCAAACAGGCGCACAGAAGCTACAACGGCAGGTACCGCGGAACCGGTAACTGGAACCAGGTCTGCAATGGTGGAGTGAGCTACGGATGCCTGGCCGTCTGGGAAAAGGATCCTGAGCTCTGCAGCGAGACGGTTGACCTGGCTATCGAGTCTATCAAACTCCCGATAAGTAAATATGCTCCTGACGGGGACTATCCTGAGGGAGTCGGCTACTGGGACTATGGTACGTCCTTCAATGCGATGTTCTGCAGTGCCATTGAGAAGATTTTCAAATCTGACTTCGGCCTGTGTTCCATGCCGGGATTCATGGAGTCCAGCCGTTTCGTGCTTAACCTGGTAAGTCCGGCCCTGAATAATTTCTCCTATTCAGACAATGGCACCCGCGCGGGATTCTATCCCTGCATGTTCTGGTTTGCGGCCAAGACAGGGGACCAGTCCATATTATATAATCAGAAGAAGGTCTATCTCCGCGACGGAGTCTCATGCGTCCGGAATGACCGTCTGGCTCCGGCCGCTCTCGTGTGGGGCGCCAACACTCCGTTCAAAGAACTGACAGTACCTAAGGACTTGGCTTACAAGGCTTCGGGTGACAGCCCCGTCGTCGCGGTAAGGTCCTCATGGGAGGATGAGAATGCGGCGTGGCTCTGCTTCAAGGGAGGATTCTCCGGCCAGTCGCATGCGCATATGGACGTTGGCGAGTTCGTATATGAATGTGACGGCCTGCGCTGGGCGATCGACCTTGGAGGCGAGAACTACTATCCCATTGAGTCGAAGGGCGTTGACCTGTGGAACATGACGCAGGAATCGCAGCGCTGGGATGTCTACCGTTACAACAACTTCCATCACAACACTCTTACATTTAATCGTAAGCGTCAGCTGGTCAAGGGTTTTGCCGACATTGACGAGTTCAGCACGGGAAAGGGTCTCACCAAGGTTGTCTCCGACCTGTCAAAAGTATATGAGGGTCAGGTCGCCTCTGTCAAGAGGTCCGTGTCGTTTGTCAACGGACGCGATGTCGTTGTCGAGGACCTGGTGGAGAACGGCAATTCTTTCACCATGATGACCTGGACTCTCGTGACGCCTGCCACCGCTACGAAGGTGTCTGACAACGTGATGAAGCTGGAACAAGAGGGCAAGACCCTTTATGTCAAGGTCGAATGTCCTACGGCCATCCGCTGGAAAGTGGAACCTGCCGTTTCGGAATTCACTTTCAACAGCCCGAATCCAGGGATCAGCATTGTCAGCTTTGACACCGACTTGCCTTTGGCAAAAGCACAGCTCGTGAAGGTGACCCTGACACATGAAAATAAGTAGTAAGATTTTTTCGCCGGAATTGTATAAAAACGAAATAATTCATATATTTGCATTTGCAAGATTACTGCCCAATGAAGCAATGAGATTGCATAACTGCTAATAAACCAATGATTTTAGTCCCTAATACTAAAGTGTTTAGGCTATCTAATTTGGCTTCTTCCCCTATGCCGTGCGGCATGTCTGCACAGCATAAGGTTGTTTTTGTGCCCGCTCTGGAGACACCCGTCAAGGATGTTTTTGGAGCCGGTTTGTTTTTTATTGGTAAAGAGGTGCCGCAGGCACCTATTTGAACGGACGGAAAGGCGTAAAAACAGCATTTGCGGTGCGCCAAACAAGGTAAAACTAGAAAAAAGCA
>CADCQP010000040.1 GCA_902803535.1 uncultured Bacteroidia bacterium
CCTCTTGCACTGGCCTATGGCCCGGCTCACATCCATCCTCTGCTTAAGGGTGTAGAGAATGTTCTCGTCCAGGACATCGATCTGCGCACGGAGCTGGGCGAGCCTCTCCTTGAAATCACTGCTCTCGGAATAGGTCTCGCGGACCACTATCTTGCCAAGCATATCCTTCAGGCCTTCCGGAGTCAGCTGCTGGGCGGCATCGGACAGGGCACATCCAGGATTGCAATGCGATTCGATCATGAGACCGTCAAGGCCGAGGTCCAGGGCCCTCTGGGAGAGTTCCAGGATGTAATCCCTCGATCCGCCCATATGGCTTGGATCGGCGAAGAACGGCAGTTCGGGATAACGGGTGCGGAATTCCACAGCCAGGTTCCACCCCGGATCATTGCGGTACTTCAGCTTCCCGTTTGAAGAGAATCCCCTGTGGATGACTCCCAGTTTGTGCACTCCGGCGCGGCTGAGCCTCTCCAGGGCACCGATCCAGAGGTCTATGTCCGGGTTGACCGGATTCTTTACCAGGACTGGGATATCCGTATCCTGGAGCGCATCCGCGATTTCCTGCATGAGGAATGGATTCGCGCTGGTACGCGCCCCGATCCAGACCATGTCCACATCATGCTTGATGCACTCAAAGACATGCTTCTCGCAGGCGACCTCGGTACATGTGAACATCCCGAGTTCACGCTTTACCCTCTGCATCCACTTCAGGCCGGGCACCCCCACTCCCTCGAAGCTTCCGGGATGGGTGCGCGGCTTCCATATGCCCGCGCGGAAAACGTGTATGCCCAGGTCGCACAGGCCCTTTGCAGTCTCCATGACCTGCTCCTCGGTCTCGGCGCTGCACGGTCCGGCGATTATCATGGGTTTCGGGAGCGTGAAGAACCCCCATTCATTCACAGGTGTAAGTTCAAGTTTGTGTTCCATCTTATCTGAGTATTTTCTTGATTCTGTTGGCCTCCCCGATGAGTTCGCGCACCTTGTCCGCATCGAAGTCTGCTATGGCTTCGCGGAAAGCCGTCATCTTGTCGAGATAGGTGTCTATGACCCGGAGCACGTTGTCGCGGTTCTGGGTCAGGATCGGAACCCACATGTCCGCATTGGATTTGGCAAGGCGGACGGTAGAGGAAAAACCTCCGGAAGCCAGGTCGAATATGTGTTTCTCGTCGCGCTCCTTGTCGAGCACGGTAAGGGCCAGCGCAAATGAAGTCACATGCGAAATGTGCGAGACATATGCAACATGCACGTCGTGGCTGTCCGCGTCCATGTAGATGGGACGCATGTTCAGCACGTCGTACATATGCTCGATTGTCGCAAGGGCCTTCGGATCTGATTCTTCCACGTTGGCGAATATGCATGCGCGCCCGGCGAAAAGGTTCGGCTCGGCCGCCCACGGGCCGGAGTACTCCGTTCCCGCCATCGGATGGGTCGCGACGTAATGGCGCCGGTTCGGATGGTATTTTGCGGCACGAACTATCGCACCCTTGGTAGAGCAGGTGTCTATCACTATCTTGTCACCGCTGATGCGGTCAAGCACCTGGGAAAGCATCCTGGTCGCGGTGTCCACCGGAACGGCGAGGACAATGACATCCCCCCTGTCAACGGCATCTTCAAGGCTCACCAGCTCATCCGCCAGCCCGATCTTCAGGGCCGCAGAAGCTGCCACAGGGTCGTTCTCCACCCCGATCACCTTCTCGGCGAAGCCGCGGCGCTTGAGGTCAATCGCCATCGACCCACCGATGAGTCCCAAACCTACTATACTGACAATCATATGTTTCCGTCTTTATAAAATGTCCTTCACGAGTCCCAATGCATGCTCCAGAGTTGGCACATCAGCGCAGAGGGAACTGCGGATGTAATTCTCTCCATTACGCCCGAATACGAAGCCCGGGGTGATGAAAACGCCCGCATTGTAGAGCAGGTAATCGGAGACCGCTTCCCCGCGGGTCTTACCCTCCGACGCGCACCCCGCCGAAACTGCTTTCACATATGCCGGATCATCCTCATCGACGCGGCCCCAAAGGAAGAGGCCCTGGGAGTCTTTGTCATATGACACGCCCAGTGCGTCGAAGATCTCCATCGCCGCAGCCTTGCGCCTGGCATACTCCGCATTGAGGGCGGAGAACCACTCCGGCCCCTGTGACAGGGCCTCTGCCGCCGCCATCTGTAAGGGACGGAACATCCCGGAGTCCATCTGGCTCTTGACCTTGAGGATCTCGCGGATGTAATCGGCATTGCCTCCGACCATTCCCACACGCCATCCGGACATGTTGTGGGCCTTGCTCAGGGAATTCATCTCCAGGCAGCATTCGCGCGCGCCTTTGGCGGCAAGGAGCGAAAGCGGCTTGTCGTTCTGGATGAAGCTGTAGGGGTTGTCGTTGATCACCAGTATCCTGTGCCTGGCTGCGAAATCAGCGACCTTCTGGTAAAGTTCTTCGGTAGCAGGGGCTCCGGTAGGCATGTTCGGATAGTTGGTCCACATGATCTTGACCCCGTCGAGGTCCATGCGCTCCATGGCCTCGAAATCCGGATACCAGCCATTGTCATGCCTGAGGTCGTACTTGACTATCTTTGCCCCGGCGAGGGATGCGGCTGTGGTGTAGGTCGGATAACCCGGATCGGGGATCAGCACCTTGTCCCCCTCATTGACAAAGGCCAGGGTGATGATCAGGATGCCCTCCTTCGAGCCCATCAGCGGCTGTATCTCGCATGCGGGATCCAGTTTGACACCGTACCACCTTTCGTACCATCTGGCGAAAGCCCCGCGGAGCTCCGGAGTGCCGGTGTAGCTCTGGTAGCGGTGGGCTCCCTTCTGGAGGGAAACTTCCCGGAGGGTTTCAATTGCGGCTTGCGGCGGCATCCCGTCCGGGGAGCCGATGCCAAGGTTGATTACAGATTCCTTCCCGGAAGCCTTCCTCCCGGCATTCAGTTCCGCAATCTCTTTGTTCTTTATGGAGAAATAGTATTCCTTGACGCTTTGCGTCCTGTCTGCAGGTTTGATAATCATAGGTTAAAGTGCTGACTGATACTCTCCAAGCACATCCAGGTCCACCAGTAGGGGCCTGATGGCCGAAATGGCTTGGCGGTAACGTTCATATGTTTCAAATTTCAGGTCGGCATAGAAAAAATACTGCCAGCGCTGTCCCGGAATCGGCAGCGACTGGATCCTGGTCAGGTTCATCTCATAGAAAGACAGGATCGCGAGTATGTGCGAAAGGGACCCCGGCGTGTGCGGGAGGGTGAAGCAGAGGGTCGACTTGTTTATGTCCTTCTCGGGAATCTCCATGGAATCATCCAGTACCAGGAACCTGGTGAAGTTGTCCTTGTAGGTCTCTATACCCTCGGCCAGGATTTCCAGGCCGTTCTGCTCCGCAGCCAGTTTGGAGGCCACAGCCCCGACTCCCATCAGGCGGTCCCTGGCGATGTCAATCGCGCTTTTGGCCGTGTCTTCCGATTCCACCAGGTTGATCCACGGGCACTGTTTCCTGAAGAAACGGCGGGTCTGGTGTATGGCCATGTAGTGGGTCCGGACCTCCCTGATGTCCTCAAGCTTCTGCCCGGGGATGGCCATCAGGTTCTGGTGGATCGGGAGATAGACCTCTCCCTTGATTTTCTTCCCGTGCTTGCGCAGCAGGTCGAAATTCAGGAGGAGTCCTCCGGATATGGTGTTTTCTATGGCCATCACGGCCGAAGTGGCACGTCCCTCGGACATGGCCGTGTACAACGATTCGAAAGTAGGGCACTCTACGATCTGAGGAAACTGACCGGTGAGGCCACTATAGAATCTTCGGGCCGCTTCCTCATGGAAACAGCCCGAATATCCCTGAATCGCGACAATAGGCGTCATACAGTCATGATATCCTTTTCCTTCTCGGAGATCAGTTCATCGATCTTCTTGATGTTCTTGTCCGTAACCTTCTGGGCTTCATCCTCGCCCTCCTTCTCTCCGTCTTCGGAAAGACCTTCGTTCTTCTGGGCTTTCTTAAGGAGGTCCACGGCTTCACGGCGGGCGTTGCGGATAGCGACCTTAGCATTCTCACCTGCCGCCTTGGCTTTCTTGATCAGTTCCTTGCGCCTTTCCTCGGTAAGGGGCGGGACTGTGCAGCGGATGACTTCGCCGTTATCGGTCGGGGTCAGGCCGATATTCGCATCGATGATGGCCTTCTGCAGTTTCTTCAGGAGGGAACGGTCCCACGGCTGGATGAGCAGGGTGCGGGCATCAGGAGTACTGACGGTAGCACACTGGCTCAGCGGGGTGGGCGAACCGTAATAGTCCACCGTAACACCGTCGAAGATGTTCGGGTTCGCACGGCCGAGACGATAGGTCTTGAGGTCCTCGACAAGGAAATCAACCGTTTCCTGCATCTTGAGGTCGGCCGCATCTACAATTTCTTTAGCTCTCGGTAACATGTGTGTATCTTATTATATGATTATACTTTAAGGTGTAACCAGCGTTCCGGTCTTGCCGCCGTGGAGCAAAAGGCGTTCCAGATTGCCGGGCTCGCTCATATCGAACACCACGACCGGCATCTTGCCGTCCAGGCACAATGCATATGCCGTCTGGTCCATTACGCGCAGGTGCTTCTCCAGGGCCTCGTCGAAAGTGAGGGTCTCGTACTTCACCGCATCCGGGTTCTTGGCTGGGTCGCTGTCGTAAACCCCGTCCACATGGGTCCCCTTGAGGAGGGCATCCGCCCCGATCTCCAGTGCGCGGAGGGCTGCGCCGGAATCGGTGGTGAAGAAAGGATTCCCCGTTCCCCCGGCTATCAGGGCTACTCCGCCCCTTTCCAGGACCTCGACGG
Source organism: uncultured Bacteroidia bacterium (assembly GCA_902803535.1). Taxonomy (GTDB): domain Bacteria; phylum Bacteroidota; class Bacteroidia; order Bacteroidales; family UBA932; genus Cryptobacteroides. The sequence continues at coordinate 4,800 of CADCQP010000040.1, forward strand.
CGTCATCACGCATGTAATACTTAGCCAGAGGTTCCATAGGAGTCGCCGTAAACACTTTGGCTTCAACCCCTTCTGCCTTGATGAACATTGAAAGGGCCAGGGAATTGATCACTGTCGCCAGCATGCCCATCTTGTCTCCGTCCACCCTGTCGAAGCCGGCTCCGGTGCCCTGCAGCCCACGGAAGATGTTGCCACCACCGTTGACTATGGCCACCTGCACGCCCGCACGTGAAACCGCGGCGACCTGGGCCGCAAATGATTTCAGGGTAGGAGTATCAAGCCCCTTCCCGCTCTCTCCCCCGAGAGCTTCTCCGCTCAGTTTAAGTAATACCCTCTTGTACATGTTTCAATTGTAGGCCAGCACTTTTTTTTGCCAGGCGTAAAACAAAATTCGCATAAAATTATGAAACTTCCAAGAAAGAACATATATTTGCATCAGCATAACAATCGAACGACGGAACTTTATGTCAATTTTCAGTTACTCTATCGGAAAGAAGCTGGTTCAGGCGGTCAGTGGAGCATTCCTGATCATCTTCCTCTGCCTGCACATGGTCATCAATTTCTTCTCGGTCATCGACACGTTTACCGGGAAGTGGGGGGTCGTTGCAGCAGATGACAAGCTTTTCTCCGCGGGAGACGGACTGTTCCAGCTGGGCTGCGACTTCATGTCCACCCCGTTCATCGACATCATGGTTCCCGTCCTGGCCCTCGGATTCGTGGTGCACATCGTTTACGGCATCTACCTCACCGTCCTCAACTTCAAGGCACGCGGCGGTGTCAAGCGCTACGAGGTGGCCAGCCGCGCAAAGGCCGATTCCTGGAGCGCACAGAACATGTTCGTACTGGGGATCATCATCCTCGGATTCCTCTTTATCCACCTGACTCATTTCTGGCAGCACATGCAGCTTCAGGAATTCGTGGGGAAAGAGGCTGAAAATCCATATGTGCTTCTCGAGAACACCTTCGGTCGATGGTGGCTCCTGGTGATATACATCATCTGGTTCGTCGCCATTTGGTTCCATCTCAATCACGGCTTCTGGAGCATGTTCCAGTCAGTTGGTTGGAACAATCAGAAATGGATCAAGAGACTACAGGTGATCGCCGTCGTGGTCAGCACAGTTATTTTGCTTGGATTCCTCACAGTTGCCGTAAATGCATTCATGCACGCTAACGGCATAATCTGATCCGAAGGAACCAGAGACTCTAAAAGGCTGACCTGGAAAAAGGCCAGCCTTTATTATTTTGCAACAACAAACTCACTATAAACATTCTTTACTTAAAACTTTAACTTAAAAACACAAAAAAATGAAAACCAAAAAATTCTTGCTCCCCGAGTCTGAAATCCCTACCGATTTCTTCAACATCCAGGCTATCATGCCCAACAAGCCTGTGCCCATCCTCAACCCAGGCACCAGAGAGCCCATGAAGGCTGAAGATCTCTATCCGATCTTCTGTGAGGAATGTGCCCGCCAGGAAATGGACACCGTCCACGAGTACATCCCCATCCCGGAAGAAGTGCGCGAGAAATATGCTTTCTACCGCTGCACTCCGCTCGTGAGGGCATATGGTCTCGAGAAGGCTCTTGACACCCCCGCCCACATCTATTTCAAGAACGAGAGCGTCAGCCCGGCGGGAAGCCACAAACTCAACTCGGCCATAGCTCAGGCTTACTATTGCAAACAGCAGGGAATCACGAATATAACCACAGAAACCGGCGCCGGCCAATGGGGTGGTGCCCTCTCATATGCCGCCAGCATGTTCGGCCTCGACTGCGCCGTTTACATGGTTAAGGTCAGCTACGAGCAGAAGCCCTACAGGCGTACTATTATGGGTGTCTTCGGATCTACCCCGATCGCATCCCCGTCCATGTCCACCAGGGCCGGAAAGGACATCATCACCGCCAACCCGACTGACTCCGGTTCCCTCGGAACCGCCATCTCAGAGGCAATCGAGCTGGCAATCAACACTCCGAACTGCAAGTACACACTCGGCTCAGTGCTGAACCATGTCTGCCTCCACCAGACCGTCATCGGCCAGGAAGCCAAGAAGCAGATGGAGATGGCAGGCGAAGAGCCTGATATCGTAATCGCCTGCTTCGGAGGTGGTTCCAACTTCAGCGGAATTGCATTCCCCTTCATGAAGGACAAGATCCTGAACGGCAGCAAGACCAGGTTCATCGCAGCTGAACCCCAATCATGCCCGAAGCTCACCAGGGGCAAGTTCGAATATGACTTCGGCGACGTGGCCGGCTACACTCCCCTCCTGGGAATGTACACCCTCGGACACAAGTTCCATCCCGCGAACATCCATGCAGGCGGCCTCCGCTACCACGGTTCCGGCACACTCGTGGCCCAGCTGATGAAAGACGGCTACATGGAAGCCATGGACGTAGCCCAGACCGAATCCTTCAGGGCCGGCGTCCTCTTCGCCCGCACCGAAGGCATCATCCCGGCGCCCGAGTCATGCCACGCCATCGCCGCCACCATCCGCGAGGCTGAGAAGTGCAAGGTCTCCGGCGAGCAGAAGACCATCCTCTTCAACCTCTCCGGCCACGGCTTCATCGACATGGGAGCATATGCCCAGTACCTCGACGGCGACATCACCGACTACGTACCGTCCGACGCCGAGATCCAGAAGTTCATCGCCGATGCCGATGCGCTGAACAAGTAATCACATATCAGCTTTTTTACTATCTTTGGAAAAATCAATTTTCCAAGCATATGACTGATGGAAGGCTCTCAGCTCTCAGGGATTTAATGGCTCGAAAGGGCTGGGACGCCGTCCTGGTCTCCGGCTCCGACCCGCATGCGAGCGAATATGTCGCTCCAAGGTGGAAACAGGTCGAATGGCTGTCCGGATTTACCGGAGAAGGCTGTGCGGTAGTGACCGCCGACCATGCGGGCATATGGACCGACACCAGGTATTTCATACTCGCAGGACAGCAGCTGCCCGGCACCGGGTTCGAATTGCACAAGACCCGTGTGCCGGAGCAGGTGCCTGTGCCACAATGGCTGGCCGCGAAATTCAAGGATGACTCCCCTGTCATAGCCGTGGACGGGCTCTGCACCGACGTCACTACTGTAAGCGACATCCTCAAGGCATGCAAGGATGCACGGATTGCCAACGTGCCCGACCTCCTTGACGAGATCAGGGATGACAGGCCTCCCATCCCCTCTTCCCCCATAATGACCCTCGGAGAAGAACAGACCGGCTGGTCCAGGAACATGAAGATCGGCTGGCTCAGGAGATGGCTTGCGGAGAGGGGCCTGGGTGCGATGCTGGTCTCCGCCCTGGATGAAATAGCCTGGATGCTAAATGTCCGTGGGTCCGACATCAGCTACAATCCGGTAGTGATGTCCTACCTGCTGGTTACGGCAGAAGATGTAAGCTGGTACGTGACCAAGGGCGACGGACGCCTCGACGACGAAACACAGGACAGCTTTTACGAGCTCCGCGCCGACGGAGTGAAAATATGCCCATATGCCGATATCGAAATCGCCCTGTCGGACATCGCCGATGATGAGAACACGGGCAAGCTGTTCATAGACCCCTCCTCCCTCAACTACAACCTCTACTACATCCTCAAGAACAGCCGACTCGGGGCCGGGATGCAGGAAGACGGCAACGGAGCCAACGGGATCATCCCCGGGAAATCCCCGGTCGCCCTGCGGAAAGCCGTAAAGAACGAACTGGAAATCAGGGGAATGCGTGAGGCCCATCTGGAAGACGGGCTCGCCATGGAAGAGTTCCTCTACTGGCTGGAAAAAGCCGTCGGGCAGTGGGGTGAAGAATCCCGGGCAAGGCGCAACATCTACGATTCCATGATGTACGACGACACGGAGCCGGAACCCCTTACCGAAGCAAGCGCAGCGGCCAAGCTGCACGAACTGCGTTCACGGATACCCGGATTCCGCGGAGAGAGTTTCGAGACCATATCCGCCTGCGGGGCGAACGCCGCGCTACCCCATTACGTCACCCCGGAAGAAAACTCCCCGGAAATCAAACCGCAAGGCCTCTACCTGGTGGACTCCGGCGGACAGTACCTCTTCGGCACCACGGACATAACCCGCACCGTCCCTCTCGGACCCTGCGAACCACTTGAATGTGAGGACTACACCTTGGTCATGAGAGGCCACATACAGCTGGCCATGGCCATCTTCCCGCAAGGGACTGCCGGCTGCCAGATAGACGCCCTTGCAAGGGAGCCCCTCTGGAAATCCAAGCGCAACTTCGGACACGGGACCGGACACGGGGTGGGATGCTATCTCAACGTCCATGAAGGACCGCAGGACATCCGCCAGAACTTCAACCGCCAGCCGATCCTGCCAGGAATGATCACCTCAGACGAACCCGGCATCTACCGCGAAGGCAAATGGGGTGTCCGTCATGAGAACCTCCTGCTGTGCAGGAATTCCGGAAAGAATGATTTCGGCCAGTGGCTGGAATTCGAGCCTCTGACGCTATGCCACTTCGACACCTCCATCCTCATTACCTCCATGATGGAAAAGGATGAGATCCAGTGGCTGAACGACTACAATGCCAGGGTTTACGACGAGCTGTCCCCAAGGCTCCCGAAAGAAATCGCCGACTGGCTCAAAGAAAAAACCAGGCCTATTTCGTAAGCCTGGCTTTCAATTGTCTGACTCCGCCCAGGAGCATCTGGGCCAGCGGAGTCCTGCGTGACACCAAATTCAATCCCTGCGCAAACAAGTTCACCGGCCGGAACAGGGACCTTATGCCTTCGACGTTCTCTGACACGGCGTCCGACCTCCTGGCAAGTTCCAGTCGGACACGCGCGGAGGCGATATCCAGGTCTTCAATCGTCCTGATACGCCTCAGTGACCTTGTGCTAATCTTTCCCATTGTCTTCTCCAAAGAAAATCTTGACGAAAAGAGGTACGAAGGAATTCTTGAACAGGGAATCCCGCATGAAATAGAGGACAGCCAGGAGTGCGATGAAGATCAGGGCGACCAGCAATGCACCCAATGCATACCTTCCACCCATGAGTTCCCCGAAAGTGAAAACAAGGGAAACCCCCAGGGACATCAGCACGATCGAAAGGATGAGCCCGAACAGGATCATCCACATCAATTTGCTGAGCGTCAAAGACAGGCCCTTCACAGTCTTGAGCTTGGCTTCGGCGATCTTCAGGTCAACATATTCAGTGGAGTTCTTCGACAAATCCTCCACCGCACGGCTAAGCCTGTCCATTACAGTTCAAGGGCTTCTTCCCTGTCCTCTGCCTCATCCATATCCTTGTCAACATCCTCCAGAGCAGCCTCAAGCTTCTCCAGCTGGGCAAGGAGTTTCTGGCGGGCCTCATCCTTCAGGCTTTGTCCCTGTTCGGAAAGGGTATCCATCAGGCCGCGGAGTTCGCGTCCGGCGATCCTTGCACGGGCACGCAGCCTCGAAGTGCTCTTGAGGGCACTGTCCTTCAATCCGTCAAGGGAATCCGTTGCATCTGCATACAGGCCGGTAGCGGTCTCACGCACTTTACGACGGGTCTCGGACCCTTTGTCAGGAGCGAAGAGAAGCCCGATAGCAACGCCGAAAGCGGTTCCGGCTACCATTGCGAAAAAAGATTCGGTTTTCATATGTTCGGTTTTTTCGTGAGTTTCATGCAAAAAACGTGCAGAGCGCTTTCAGACCAGTTCACGTATGATCTCATCCGAGACGAAGAAATGGTCCTCAGGGATGCGCAGCCGCCCTCCTGCCCTTACAAGGGCACCTTCACCGAGAAGGCGGTCCACTGACTGATTGTCAGCCATGGAGCGCAGGCGGTCTTCCTCCAGGCCCGTGTCAGTGCGCAGCGAAAGCATTATAGTCTCAAGGCGGACCTGTTCCTCTGACAGGACTTCCGACTCCGATGAATAGGATGGCATATGCCTGGTGTTCCACCTTCGGACATTCCCGCTTAGAGAATGGGCTCCGGGGCCAAGTCCCACATACGGGACGCGCCTCCAGTAGGCTGAATTGTGGACAGCCTCGAAGCCCGGCCGGGCGAAATTGGAAACCTCGTAGTGGTGGTAACCGGCATCTGAAAGCACTTCGCAGAGTGTCCCGTACTGCTCCATGCACTGGGCCTCTCCGGCTGCACTCCACGTTCCCTTCTCTTCCATCCTGGCCAGTGCACTTCCCGGTTCCACGGAGAGCTGATAGGCGGAAATGTGCTCCGGAGAGAGTTCCAGGGCCGTTTCCAGGGTCTGCCTCCAAAGTTCTCCGGTGAGCTGGGGCAGGCCGAAAATCAGGTCTATGCTGATGTTGCCCACACCGGCGCGGCGCAGCATCCTGAATGCCTCCAGGGCATGTCCGCGGTCATGCCGGCGGTTCATCCAACGGAGCAGCTGATCATCGAAGCTCTGGATTCCCATGCTGATCCGGTCCACTCCCATCCGCAGGAGCGAACGGACATATGCCTCGCCCTTTTCGATTATATCCTCCGGATTCACCTCCACGGTGAATTCACTGAATCCTCCTTCCCCTCCGCGGGCGTTTACGATCTCCCCGACGATGCGCTCGAGTACGTCAGGAGGCAGCACCGATGGGGTGCCGCCTCCGACATAAAGCGTATCTGTTTCACGTGATGACCTTATCTCGTCCTTCCTGCCGGCTATTTCCCCGCAGACTGCGTCCGCATATGCCTTGAAGGAAGCGCCCCTTCCGCACAGTTCGGAGTAGAAATCACAATAGGTGCAGAAGCTCCGGCAGAACGGGACATGGAGATAGACCATTACCTCAGGTAGGTCTCGGCTGTTCCGAGGAAGGACTGCTCAGTGTAGGCCTCAACCGTGTAGGTTCCCTTGGTGTAGGAGCCTATGTCGTTGAGATAGATGCTGAGTTCCACTTCCTTGCCCTCATAGTCCACCTCGCGGGATGCGGAAGCTACCATGGCCTCTCCGCCATATGTGAAGGTAGTCTGGGTCGAATTGGTGAGGAGGATTCCCTGCGGATCCTTTACGCGGATGTAAACGCGGACGGGTCCCTTGGGCGCAAGGTCGTTCTCAACCAGCGAAAGGGTGGTGAGCATCCTGATTACCCTGCTGCTGCGGTCGGTAACCTTGTCTCCGGCGCTGTAAGCGGCAATGGAGAGACCGCGGGCCTTGATGACGGAACCTGCGGCAACCTGTCCGGTGAGGCTCTGGACCTGCTGGGTGAGCTCGGCGTTGGCCCTGCGGCTTGTCTCAGCCTCGCGGCGGGCGGCAGCGGCATCAGCGGTGAGCTTGTGGTTCAGGGTGTTCAGGGAGTCGATCTGGACTATGTAATTGCGCATGATGGAGCGCAGGGTACCGAGTTCCTTCTCGTACTTGCGGATCTGTGCGCGGTCTGTAGCCTGGGTCTTCTTAACCCTCTCGATAAGCTGGGCGACTTCCTCGCGGGAGGAATCCAGCTGGGAATTGATGGCCTCATAGTCTGAGGACAGGCTGGCGTAGTCGCTCTGGAGGGCTCCAAGCTGCTCCGTAAGGTCCTGCTTCTCAGCATCGAGTTCACTCACCAGCTTCGATTTGGACGACCAGATGTAAGCAAGGGCGAGAGCCAGGGCAACCGCTACGACTGCCAGTGCCCACATGACTGTCTTGAGGGAATTGTTCTTTTCTTCACGGTCAAGGCGGGCCAGGATGGGATCTTCTTCTGTCATATTATCAGCCATAATAATTCACGTTAATGGTTTGCGAAGGCAAAAATAGCAAAAAATCGGCCATAATACTTATATTTGCATACATTCATGCCTACAATGATGAGATACATTATCCGCGCAGTCAAATATTTCCTCTACCTTTCAGCAATGGTCGCCCTGATCCTGGGAGTCTTCATCCTGCTGAAACTGGTACCGCCCGATCCCGACCAGGTTTTCCGGGGCGGCTGGACATCAGTGATGTACATCGCCATCCTTTTCGGAATCACATCGGCTTTCTACCCGCTCTGGGGTTACCGCAAAGAGGAACTGACCATCCAGGAGAAACCAGACGTTCCCATCAGGGATGCAATCCTCAACCTGATGCAGGACATGGGATACGTCCTTGAGAAAGACTCCGGCGACAGCTTTTCCTTCATCCTGCGCAACACCTTCTCCCGCCTTACGCATTTTTTCGAGGACAGGATAACCTTCTGCCACATCGGGGACACTCCCGCTTCGGAAGGGATGCCGGCCACCCAGACATGGATGATCGAAGGCCTGACCAGGGACGTGGTGCGCATCAGCGGCTCGCTGAAGAACCGTTTTTACACAAGAACAACTGACTGATAAACAGATACTGCCATGCGAGACGGAGAATTCAAGACCGTGGCCTGGTTCACCGAAGAGGTGAGCGCCCAGATCCTTGCCGGAATGCTGAATGAGAACGGCATTCCTGCCGCAGTGTTCGGGAGCAATTCCTCCCTGAACGCCCTCAATTACGTCAACCCTGTCGAAGTCAAGGTCAATGCAGCTGACTACGAGGCTGCGATGAAACTGGTCGAAGAAGACAGGAAGGCTGCCGAAGAGGCCCTTGAACGCGAGGCGGAGAACTGGCCTTCCGAAGACGACGATGTCTGACAACCGGTTCGGGACAATAATCCAGATAGGCGACGACCTCATATCCGAAGAGGTCGTCACCGAGTATTTCGCCTGCGACTATCCAAAATGCAAAGGCATATGCTGTGTACTCGGGGACAGCGGCGCGCCGCTTGAGGAAGCCGAGACGGATCAGCTGGAAAGGCATTACGGGGAATTCAGCGACCTGATGTCCGAGGAAGGACGCAAGGCCGTGGATGACAAGGGTTTCTTCTGCGTGGACATAGAGGGAGACCTCGTTACCACCACCGCCCCGGGTCCGGACAGGAGGGAGCCCTGCGCCTATTGCCTCTTCGAAGGGGAGAACGTATTCTGCTCCATCGAAAGGAGATGGTTCGAGAAAAAATGTTCTTTCCGCAAACCGGCTTCATGCTGGCTCTATCCCATCAGGATCAAGAAAAGCCGCTCCGGAGGACGCCTGTTCAACCTGGACCGCCAGGCCATGTGCCGGGATGCATTTGAAAAAGGAAGGAGGGAGGGAACGAGAGTCTATCAGTTCCTCAAAGAACCTCTGACAGAACTTTTCGGAGAAGATTTCTATTCCGCCCTTGACGCGGCGGCAAAGCACATTAACGGCTAGTCGCCTTCAACGGCCACCCTCGCACCTTCCGTGCACAGGGTCTTCAGCACGGCCTGGACATTGGCCGGAGAGACTTTCTTGATAACGTCTTTGTAATTGGAGAAGAGGTTCTTCCCGTCGGCATACCGCATCAGGATCCGGCCGCATATGGCCTGGGGATCGGTATCGCCCTTTTGGAGAATACCCTGCAGCCTGTCCTTGCATGCATTCACCTCCGCGGCCGAAGGAGCCTTTGCAGCCACGGAATCAAGCGCCTTGTTGACCGCCTGCACTGCCTGGGAAGGATCGCTGCCGGTACCGAAATAAGGCATGGAATCCGGATCCGATGGGCGGCTCCGCAGCCAGACGGTTATATGCTCTTTCGGGAGAGAAGCGAATTTCCAGTCCGTTTCAAGGCTCATCCCGCAGCCTGCCAGAGGGGCGACAAGGCGGTCACGGAGAATCATATGCGCTATGGCCGCAGCCATGTAGTTATCCGAAGTAAGGGGCAGGAGGGCTGTCAGCTGCATGTCCATTCCCTTCATTCCGCTGACCTTCCTGGCGCTCGAGCCCGCACGGAGCGGGAATTCCACCACGGGACGGACCGAGGAGCGCCTCCCGGTGCGGAAGGCTCCCGTAATGCGTGCCATTATCTTCTTGACCTGTTCAGTGTCAAGCCCTCCGGTGAGGACTATGATGCCGTCGTTTACGTTGGCGAACTGGGCCTGATAATATTTATCCGCCCTGTAGGGAAGGTCGTCCGTGAGCCCTGAGGCGGACTTGAACGCCGGATTGGCGCACCCGGGTGCAGCCATCTCCCAGAGCCCGGCCTTGGAATAGCCTTTCCCCTCCGCACCCATTAGCTGAAGGCGGAGAGCCTCGCTCCGGCGGTACTTCTCATATGCCTGGAGGTCCATCTTGCGCTCGTTCGCTACGCACAGAAGCGCGCGCATGACAAGGGAGAACTGGTTCACGGGGGCCGACCCGGAGATCCTCAGGTCGGAGAGGGAAACTTCGGCATCCATCGTGATCCCGTTCCTGGTCAGCATCTTCCTGAAATCGCTTCCGGAGCTGCCGCCTATGCGGTAAAGCCAGAGCATGTCCGAAAGGAATCCGCTTTCCTGCGGAAGAAGTTCCTTCACCGAAGCGCTGCCGCCGCGTATCTGGAGGGCATATGCAAAATCCTGCTGCCCGGGCACCTGCTTGTAGGCTACGCGGATGCCGCTTGCGAAGGTCCATATCTCTCCGCCGGTCACGGGCTCCGGTTCGGTTTTCTTCAGCTTGTCCTTAGCCAGGGGGTACGGGATGTTCTCGTCCCTGGACGGGTAGGTGGGCGCTTCAAGGGATGAGTGCCTCTTCCATGTCTGGACATATGTCCCGGCCGGATCGGGAAGGCCCGCGCCTTCGAGGGTCAGGGTGAGGCAGCGCATGGGATCCAGGAGGGCCGACACGAACTTGTTGAAAAGGGCCAGCTCCTGCTCCGAGGCCACTTCCCTCTTGGACAGGAAGTCGCGGAAAGCCGACGGGGAAGCCAGGGAAGTCCCATATAGATAGGAGGATATGCATTTATCTACATATTCCCTGTTGAGGGTGCGGCCCCCAGGATCATGCGAGGAAAGCTTGAGGACACCCTTAGCATATGCATATTCCTTTAGCGTCGCTCCGTGTACGTCCATTTCGGACAGGACACGTGAAAGGGCCTGTACGGCTGACTGCGCGCTGGCCGGATCGGTCAGGATACTGAATGAATAGGTCTCGTCGCCCCAGGATGCCCCGCTGTCCCCGTAGTCGAAACTGAAGTCTCCCAAGGGGGCGGACATCTCGGACATCACATGGGCCACCCGGCTTGAGACAATGCTCCCGAGCTCCTGCGCAAACATCTCGGACACAAGCGGTTGAATGGTTCCCAGAGCCGCTTTCGGAGTCCTCGGGGAGGCATATGTCGCCGTCACCCTGACGAGGTCGCCGCCGGGAGAAGGCCTTTGTACAACACGTACCGTATCCGAAGGTTTCCAGGCATATGCCGGGAAGGACGGAACCTTCGTGCGCTTTGCCACCATCATGGAGAAGAGCTTCATCTTGGTGAGGATCTTATCCGAAGCGATGTCGCCGGACACGACGATGGCCTGGGCATATGGATTGGTGTTGACTATGTCGAATGACAGAAGGAGGGTGGTGTCCATGGCAACGTCGGTGACGGGGACGTTCTCGAAGAGGAAGAGGGTCGGATTGCGCTTCTTCCCATATGCCTTACTGTCCATCGTCGTCGCATGGAAGCGTTCGGGTCCCGGGTATGAGATGTAGCCGCCCTCCCTGAAACTGATTCCCTTGCTGGAGAAGAAACGGTAGGGAGACCTGGTCCCGGATGAGTGCGAAAGCGATGAAAGAGAGAGGCGCGCGACGTCCACGATGCCGGCATGGGGCTGGATCACAGCTACGTCAGCCATCCCCTTGTAAGAATTATTTGTGACCAGATAATACTGTACACCGCAGTCCAGGGTGCCTTTTTTGATTTCCGATGCCTGTCCGAGTCCAGGTAGCTCCTGCGCTGGCATCATTATTGAAAACGATGCAGACGCAATAAAACTGAAAACGAATTTTTTTACAGACAACATTCCTTTAAATACCCTCCGGGACAAAATTATAAATTATTTTTTCTATTTTTGTAATCGACCAACTTGATATTATCTGACAACAATTATTAATTAAACGGATCTGAATCATGAAAAAGATTATTCTCGCATTGACGGCACTCGTGCTTTCCGTTTCGATGCTTTCAGCTCAGGACCTCCAGTCTGCAACAGACACCTACAATAATGGCGCCGCAGCACTCAGCAGCGGAGACAAGGCCGCTGCCCTGACGAACTTCCAGTCCGCCCTCAAGATGGCTGAGGCACTTGGAGCTGACGGAGCTGACCTGCTTGCCAACTGCAAGGCTGCCATTCCGGCAGTCATCCTTTCAATCGGCAAGGAGCTCTACAACAACAAGAATTTCGATGACGCCCTGGCAAAGATCCAGGAAGCAGCCAAGGTCGCCCAGGAGTACGGGATCGAAGATGTGGCCAAGGAAGCTACTGAGCTCGTTCCTCAGATTGCCCTGACAAAGGACATGGATGCAGCCAACGACGCATTCGCAGCCAAGGACATGGCAGCCGCAGCAGAGGGTTACAAGAAAGTCCTCGCAGCCGACTCCACCAATGCCGCCGCTTCCCTGCGCCTGGTCCAGTGCCTTGCAAACGTGGATGACCTCGAAGGCGCCAAGAAGATCCTCCCCCTTGCCAAGAACAACGGCCAGGGCGAGAACGCAGCCAAGGTCATCGGAACCACCTACCTCAAGAAAGCAGCTGCAGCCCTCAAGGCCAACAAGCTTGCTGACGCAGTAGAGTTCGCAGAGCAGGTAAACGAGTTCACGGAGAATCCGCAGGCATTCCTCGTAGCAGGCCAGGCCTCCCAGAAGCTCAACAAGGGTGCCCAGGCTATCAAGAACTTCGAGAAATACCTTGAGGCCGCTCCTACCGCAAGCAACGCCAACGCTATCGCCTTCACCGTCGCAGCCCTCTACCAGCAGGCCGGCAACAAGGCAAAAGCCAAGGAGTTCTATCAGAAGGTTGTCAGCGACCCGAAGTTCGGCGCATCTGCAAAGCAGCAGATTGACGCTCTGAGCAAGTAAGCGGAACCTTACCCCGACCATGCAGGAACTTGAGCTTCTTGCTCCGGCGAGGAATCTGGATATCGGCATCGCAGCCATAGACTGCGGTGCCGATGCCGTTTACATTGCCGGGCCTGCTTTCGGGGCCCGCCAGGCGGCCGGCAACCCGATGGAGGACATAGAGAAGCTGTGCCGGCATGCACACCGCTACGGGGCGAGGATATTCCTCACCCTGAACACCCTCATCTACGATGATGAACTTCAGACGGCCAGGAAGATGGCACATGATGCCGAAGACGCCGGTGTAGATGCATTCATAGTCCAGGACCTGGCGGTGCTCCGCTTCGGGCTGAGGGTCCCGCTCCACGCATCTACACAGTGCGCGATACGCACTCCTGAAAAAGCCCGCATGATGGAAAGCCTCGGCTTCTCGCGTCTCGTCCTGGAGCGCCAGCTGTCCCTGGACACTATCCGAGCCATCCGCGGAGCCGTCTCTTGTGAACTGGAGAGCTTCGTACACGGAGCCCTTTGCGTGTCCTACAGCGGGAACTGCTACCTCTCGGAATACCTCAGCGGCAGAAGCGCCAACCGCGGACAGTGCGTGCAGGCCTGCCGCTCCCTCTACGACCTGGAAGAGGAAACCGCCCCGGGAAAGTTCCGCAGGATCGGCCGGAACAAGGCCTACCTCTCCCTGAAAGACCTGAGCCTGAAGTCCTGGCTCCCGCAACTTGCCGACGCAGGCATATGCTCCTTCAAGATCGAAGGACGCCTTAAGAGCCGCTCATATGTCACCAATGCCGTCAGGGAGTATTCCATGGCCCTGGACGGGATAGGCGCGCCCCGGGTCTCTTTCGGATCCGTCACGGGAGGATTCACCCCGGACACATCCAAGACATTCAACAGGGATTTCACAACCCTCTACATCGATGGCAAACGGTCCCGGTGGTCTTCCCTGGACTCTGCGGGGAACCTTGGGGAAGAAGTAGGGAAAGTCCTTTCCGTCAGGCGTTCCGCAGGCGAAATGACAGTGCTCCTGGGGCCCTCGGCTTCTGGTGGGGTCACGCCGCTGCACAATGGGGACGGCTTTGCCTTCATAAGCCCCGGGGGGGCCTTGACCGGATTCAGGGGAAGCGTCTGCACGGGCAACAGGATCCAGGCAAGGAACGTAGACGGACTGTCCGCGGGCATGTCCCTCTACCGCAATATAGATTCCTCATTCGAGAAAGAGCTGGAGGCAAATCCATGCAAAAGGCTGCTTAACGCGAAAGTCAAGCTATCCTTCACAGATGGCACCCTTCAGGCTGTTGCCGTAAGCGAAGACGGCCGTAGGGTGGATGCGATGTTTGACGTCCCGGGGGTGGTGGCAGAGAACCAGGAGCGCATGAGCTCCCTCCTCAAGGCCCAGATCGGAAAGACCTCAGGCATATGGTCTTTCACCCTTGAAAGCATAGAGTCCACCGGACTCCCCCTGCTTCCCGCCTCATTCATCAACTCGGTACGCCGCGAACTCGCCGGGAAACTGGACTCCCTGCCATGCAACTGCGTTCCGCTTACCCGGGGAAAAGTAACGGACAGGGCGGAAAGCACCCCCCTCACCTACAAGGATAATGTGGCCAACAGGATTTCAGCAGAGATTCTCAGGGAGAGAGGTGCGGTTATTTCAGAAAAGGCCTACGAAATCAGCCATCAGGACGGAGTGGAACTCATGAGGAGCAAGTACTGCGTACGTTCCCAGCTCGGACTCTGCCCCGGCAGGAAACAAGGGGAAAACGCCAGGCCGCTTTACCTTGTCAACAACGGCCGCAGGCTGCGCCTGTCTTTCGACTGCGCCGTCTGCGAGATGACCGTTTCAGCGGCGCCGGACATTAGTCTCAAGACGCCAGGAGCTACCTCCTGACACAGCCCTTTCTATCCCGGCCCTGGTCCCGGTGAATGAGAGGGATGAAACCCTCCCGCGCGGGACATTGAAATCGCTTGTCAGCGAATTCGTTCCGCTTCCCAGATAATGCCTGTAAACCACATCGCGTCCCCCTGCCGTCCCTGATAATGGGACGAACTCTCCAAGCGTCCGGTCGAATTCCATCACCACTTCGCAATAGGTAAAGAGGGACGTGTCCGCCTGGGAAGAGAGGACTTCCCCGCTGCGGGCCGAAGGAGTGCCGCAGACCGGATAAGTCCCACGCATGTTCTCCACCACGTAGAGCGGAATGGAGACCGATCCGTCCATATGCGCGTTCAGGCTTGCAATGTCCGCTGCGGATGCCCGGTCACCGTCAATCGTTTCCGTCGCCCTGGACTTTTCCGCCCAAGGGGTGAAGCCGGCCGCACCGTTTTTCATCCTGACCGACTTGATCCTGTAATGGAGGCCGTCGGGATTGGAGAAGCTGACATTCCACCTGGAAACCATCCTGGTCACTGAAAGGGTGCCCAGGTCCCCTCCGAAATCAACCATCCTGGCCTCGCTGCCTGCCATCGGAAGTCCGCCCGGATAAGGATCACCGGAAGAGCCATTCAGGGGGATCCGCATCTCAAGCGCCTCCTCCAGGTTATCCGGCATACGTGGCTTCCCGCAGTTGACAAGGGTGAGGAAACGGTACTTGTAACCGCTCAGCAGGGTAAGCTCCACTGAGTTGCCTGAAGGGTCATATGCCTCTCCCATGAACATCCCGCCGTCTTCCATGTAGGCCGCAATGTACGCCTCTCCTATGTCCGAGGCGTCCCCTCGGTCGCTCCCCTCGTATGAGGACCTGACCTGATCCGTCAAAGGGCTGCAGCCCAGGTGCGGAGGCGTCCACGAAACAACCAGCGGAGTGCCCTTTGCCGGTGCCGTAAGCCTGCTGTCCAGGCAGTCCTGGGAATGCATTGTCAGCTGGAGGGAGCAGTCCATCCCCGCCGGGATGTCGTAATTGTCAGGGACTGCCTGGGAAGCGGCCTGGGATGAACCAGGGCACACCTTGTAGCGCACCCTGACCCCATCGCGGGACCGGGCGCGGACTTCCACATATGTAACAAGAGCCTCGTCCGAGGGGGAGATGTTACCGGTCTTTCCGCGCATGTTCACCGGAAGGTAGAACACGGCCTTCCCTCCTGCCTCGAGGGAGGCCAGTTCCTGGGCGGATAACGTCTGTCCAGGCAAAGCCAGGGTGGACCTGGAAGTGGATGCGCTGAACGGCGTGCAGTCCCCGGCCGCCTGCTTTACAGAGACATCCACCAGGGAGAATATCCCGTCAGCATCATTGCAGGAAAACGACCATCTGGACACAAGCCAGGATGCCTTGAGCTCGATCCCGGCATCCTCAGTCCTCCCCGGAGGGACGGCATATGAGTCCAAGGCTGCCACGGCGGGGAGGCCGCCCTCATATGTAGCGGCCTCTTTGAGTCTTACTCTCAGTCCTCCAAGTGTTTCCAGTCTGGCCATCTCCGGGCTTTCAGCCACGGCGCCAAAATTCAGGAGGGCCCTGAACGAGTAGATCCTTCCCGCACTCAGCACAAAAGACACGCTTCCGCCGTCCCCGGAGACCGCATATCCTACCTTCCGCCCGGACCGGTCGAAACACAGCACCGTTGCAGAGTGTACCTGCGTCTCCGGCCCGGTTGCTGCGCCGCGGACCCATGGGCTTCCCTCCCCAGGGGAAAATGTAACTTTTACGGTCACATCTTCTCCTCCGGGAGCCGCCGCTCCAGTCCGGTCGTCCATCGCACTGCATGAAACCAGGAGGCCTGCCAGAACGGCCGCGAGGGCGGCTACAACTGCATATCTTTTCTTATTCATTTTCACTTTATTAACTGTCTCATTTGATAACCTGGTAACCTTTCGCCTCTATGGCAGAGAACTGGGCCGCGGTAAGGGATGAATATGCCACAGACGCCAGCCTCAACTCAATTGTAGTGTAACCAGCCGCACTTCTGTCGTACAGGGATTCTACGAAAGAAGCCAGCAACGCCTTCGAGCGGGCAACATCGGCATATGGAGAAGAAGCCCCCCATGCACAGCCTGAAAACGGTCCTCCTTCATTTCCCGCATGCCCGATGACAGTTCCGGTTATCGAAGGCTGTTTCCCGAAGCCGATGATCTCCACATCGTTGACCGGATTGTCCCCCGCTGATATCCTGACCCCGAAAGCGAATGCCTCTGTCGCAGCCGCCGCTCCGGACATGTCCAGGCGGCCCTTGAGACTGTGGAGTTTACTGCAATGGTACAGGAAATAAGCCCAGTCGGTCGCAGTGGAAGTGTCCCATCCGGAAAGGTCCATCACGCCTTCCATCCTCTCGCAGTTCATGAACATCCTGGTGAGGGAACTGATCCCGGATATTCTCCATGTTGAAAAATCAGGGACCGATGGCATCAGGGAACAATTCATGAACATTTTTGCCAGATTCCGGACCTCAGTGGTTGAAGAGGGAGACCGCCCCCATGACGAGACATCAGGAGTAGTGGCCATGGAACGGCAGTCGCCGAACATCTGGACGAAACTCGTACACGAGGAAGTGTTCCAATGCGACACATCAGGAGCGGCCGGCATCACCATGCAGCCCAGGAACGTGTTCTCCATGCTGCCGCAGCGGGAGGTATCCCATAGGGAAACATCTGGCACAGAAGCCATTGAACGGCAATACGAGAAGAAATTGCCCAGGTTGACGACTTTGGACACGTCCCAGTGCGAGACATCCGGGGCATACGGCATCTGCCAGCAATCCGCAAAGACGCCGTTCATGTTGGTTACCGACCGGGTATCCCACCCGGACACATCCGGGACCGCAGCCATGGAACGGCAGTCGCAGAAAAGACATCTCATATCAGTAACCGCCGAGGTGTTCCACCGAGAGACATCCGGTGCAGCCGTCATCGCACGGCACCCATGGAATGTGTGATAGAGGTTGGTGAGAGCCGGGGTGTCCCATCCGGAAAAAACAGGAGGAGTTTCCATTGATGAGCAGTACATGAAAGCGTTTGACATATCCCTGAGCATTGAGTCGTCCCATGCGGACATGTCGGGACCTTTCAACATGGACCGGCAATCATAGAACATCCCGCCTATGCTGGTCAGGGAAGACGTGTCCCACCCGGACACGTCAGGGGTCCGGAGAGACCTGCAGCCGTAGAAAGTATTCATGAATGCCCTCACCTTGCCGGTGTGCCAGTTGGCGCAGCTGACCGTCTTCAATGCAGCGCAGTCACGGAACAGACCGTAGCTGTAGTCCATCCCATTCAGCCAGTCAACTCCGGAAGAGGTCGGGATGTAGGCGACCGCCAGCAAGTCGGTCTTGTTCGAACCAAATCCGGTGCGGTTGGCTGCGAAGGCGCCTTTCATGCTCGTCACCTCCTGCCCCGACAGGATCCGGAACCAGCGGTCAGAACCGGTAGGATTGGTCTTGCGTACTGTCTGGGAATCATCGTTATTGAACCTGACGCTGACAGTACCGCCTGCGGCTATCTTCACTATGACCCCATCGAACGCGCCTCCCTGGGTCCATCTCATGCCGGCATCCAGGATATCCTGCTTCCGTGCAGTCACATCCACATGCCTGTCCTGGTTTGCCACCACGTCACAATTGCAGAATGAATCATCCTGGTCGTTTCCGAGCAGGCAGCGGTAGGTCATGTCCCCTCCGGGGGAAGTAGCCACCACTTCCAGATAGGTACACAGGCCCTTCTCCCCTGACGGCACATCCTCCAGGCTTTTCAGGCGGAGGTCCCGGACATCACGGAGAAGGTTACCCCTCATGTTTACAGGAGCGTAAAGGACCACGCTGCCCCCTCCTCCGGAGTTCAGGACGGCCAGGTCACTTTCGGTTGCCGAATCCCCGTCAACCGTCGCCATGGCCTTGGAAGTCTCGGGCAAGAAAGGAGTACAGTCGGATGCCGCCTGGATTATCCTGACAGAAGCCACCTCGTACTCATCATCCGGATCGGAGAACGCGATTGTCAGCCTGGAGACCAGCCTCTGCACATGGATGGACAGGGAGCCGCTTTCATTTACAGGGACACCCGGGAGTATCCCTGCCGCAGGAAGGCCTGCGGCATAGGATACCGGATCCGGGAAGGGGATCCTGATAAGCGGAACGGAAGATACAGTGATTCCGGAAGGGAAGCTGGAGGAGATGTCTCCGCAATTGGCCACTGCGTAGAAATCATAGCTGGCACCTTTCAACAGCCTCAGCACAACCCGGCCCGCCCCTGAATAGCCACTGTCCATCAGGACACCGTCCGAAGTACGGAAGGCTGCCACGAAACAATTGCCTATGCTTGTTTCGCTTCCGGAGAACCTTCCCTTCACGGCATCCTCAGCATCAGTTCCAACAGCCACATCCATAGCTACTTCCACGAAATCTTCCCCTTCTTTCAGCCCATAGCCGTCCATGTCCTTCCCCGAACAGGAGGAAAGCAGGGACAAAAGCAGGGCCACCCCGGTGGAAGCCAGGATTCCGGCAACCCTTCCTGAAATCATCTGAAACATTTTCACTGGAGATTATTTCCTGTCAACATCAAGAACCGTTACTTCCCCGATACCGTCAAGGGTGTTCCCGTCCTGCCACTGCTGGACCGTAAGGGTCACGGTAAGGTCCTCCGAAGCATATGGAGTGATGGTGTCCGTCCCGGAGTGTACCAGGCTGATGGACTTGAACTGATAGAGGTAATTCGCCTTGGGATTGGAAATCGGGATGCAATAGTACCTGGTTTCCGCCTTACCGTCCCCGTCAGCATCCTGGAGGGTCTCTATCACGAGGCTCGTCGTCTTGGATGCGCTTCCTGCAGGCCAGATCCCGCTGCCGTCGTCAGTGAATGCCTGCGGATTCGGAAGGCAGTAGAAGATATGCTTGACAGAGTAAGGCTTGCTTCCTGAAATCTCCGCCCCGAGGCTGGCGCTTGTAACCACTTCGCTGGCAGTGTAACGGGATGAGGAAGGCACCAGGTTCCCGGCGGCGATGGTGTTGTACCACTGCGACGGGGTCCCCGAAAGCCATTTGTTGTAAACGGGATAACCGGTGTCCGCGGCACCGGCGAATGCCGCATAATCCATCACGGCAGGCGCATTGGCCAGGAAAATGGATGTAACGGTTGTCTTCTCCGGCAGGTAATTCGTTGCTTCATACTTGATTCCGTCCACCTGGATCTTGGCCATCGCCCTGACCATTTCGATGGAAACCGAGGCCTCCCTGGCCACAGTCACCGTACCGTAACCGGTCATCGGAATTCCATTTGCAGCGCTGGCCTCTGACAGCCTGAACGCCCCCTTGAGGCCTGAGAGCACCGACTCTGGCGGAACGCTTCCAGCAGGCAGGTTCGCAATTACATACACGAACCTTTCGCCGGCGGTACATGTAATAGTGGTTGATGTACCGTTAATCCTCTTGTGGGCATCCAGGGAACCGTCGGAGCGGTACACCCATATGTCCGCAGACTTGATCCCGCCGGTGTTCTCGTCCCACGCGACGGTAGTCTTGGTACCGGCCTTTGACGCCCCTCCCGGCGAGGCAAGGGAAATGGACAGCTCCGCTTTCGGTCCCCCGACCGGAACGGATGTAACTGCATCCTGCTTTGAGCAAGAAGAAAGGACCGCTACGCCCATGATCAGCGCGCACGCTGCAAAGTCAATGATTGGTTTTCTCATTTTGAATTGTGTTTAAAGGTTATGATAAAGCGTTCATATGCATTTGTTTACCGGATTCAGAAAACCGGATTGGAGGCGCCCCCGTCAACCGGGTCCGAAGGGATGACCGTTCCGCCCTGCCGGCCCGAATTCGACAGCCCGATGTCCGGTCCCGGTGTCCAGAGAGGCTTAATTACAAGGCTGACGGTCATCCCTTCCCCGTTCTCGAAGACGATGCTGCCGCCGGTGTCCCACTCCGGCCATGCGTAAGACACGCCTCCGTTTATGGCTCCGGTCCATTCATCCGCCCCTCCTTTGGTACGGATCAGGATGGAAGAGAATTCATAGAGGTAATTGGGCTTGAGCGAGGGCAAGACCACATGCTGGAAAGAATGGCTCCCATCAGAAGGATCCAGGAACCTGAAGACCAGGCAGGACACTCCGGCCTTTTCTCTGGCGGAAGGCAGATGCACGGCTTCCGCGGCCGGATTCCACTGGGAGTCATTCGGGAAAGGATAGAAGTACCACGGGCCCAGCCCTGAAGTCCGGGAAAGGGTCCCGGGACTCACATATGACGTCACGGCCCCGTTGCCGGACAGGGTCGGGACTCCTCCCGCGGTCTCTGACCAGCTGTTCAGGCTCGATGTCCCGTACTCCACCGGAATCTGAAGCTCTCCTCCCCATGAAGGTACGGCCGCATTCCTGGCATTCATGATAAACACTGCATCCAGGCGGACAGACTTAGGGTCAAGGGTGCTGTCTTCCGACAGAAGGACCTGGTCCACAAGGATTTTGGATGTCCACCTTACAAGCATCACATTCAGGGAAATGTCTCCCCGCACCACAGTCCGGGCAGCTCCCGCCATCGGGACGGCCCTGTAGGAGTCAACATCATCCAGGCTGACTCCCCTTCCCAAAGCAGACTCAGTCAAAGGACCGGCATTCTCCGGGAAAGCGTCGCAGTTTGCGAAGACATAGACCCTTCTCTCACCTGCGGTACATGTGATTTCAAAGCTCCTTGACGGGGAAATCCAGCCGTCGAGTCCGTCAGAGGGGTCGGTGTCCCCTATCCTCTGCCTGGCATCCAGCGTCCCGTCCGGACGGAAGATGCATATGTCCAGATAGCGGATCCCGCCTGCGTCTTCATCATATGCCGTTTCCGAACGGGTACCGCATGAAAGGGCGACCCTGATACGGGCGCGCTCACCTTCTGGCAGGGATCCGGCATCTTCCGTGGCGCAGGAGAAGCTCAGTGCGGAAAGCAAAAGGATCGCCGCACACATGATATAATCTTTTAACCCAATCATTTCCCGAGGATTTCAAATGTCAGTTCCACGTCGCCGAAACGTCCGGTTTCGCCACTGTATCTTTCAAGCCAGGTCCTGGCCAGGGACCCCCTCCAGACGATGTCGTCACGGGTGTTGAGCGGGATCTCGATGTTGAAGCCATAGCCTTTGCTCTTGACCTTCACGTCGGCCGTGCATTTCCACGTTGTCCTGGAACCCCCGTCATCCTCGGTTATGAGGAATGCCACGTTGTCCAGCTGAGCGGACCAGTCTGAAACCAGTACTGCATTGAATGGCAGTTTCTTCCCTATCTGGTTACGCCTGACTACGACCATGAATTCCGTCACGGAAGGAGAGTAGCGTTTCATCTCCTCCTCCGATTTGGCCTGGAAGTTTTCCACGGAGCCGCACCTGAAGAAGAATTCAGAAGCGCCGGCGAACCATGTATCATAATTCCTGTTTGCCCTCAGGGACTTGATCACCAGGGTTCTCAGATTGTCCTCGCCGCCTTCGGCCTTGGAGAGGCCGGCTGGCCTGTGGGGAGCATTCCCTGTCCTTCCTACCACTATGGTCCCACCTTCTCCGAAAGATGGATCCTGGCGGCGGAGCATTTCCAGGGACACGAATCCCCCGTCGGTGTTCCGGTTTATCACCCAGACAGGCCGCCTGATGGCCATGTCCTCGTCCACCACTACTTCCTCGACCCTCTTCTGGCCCTGGGCATCCTCCCTGACGACGAAGCCGGTGTTGGTGACCGCATCTCCTTCCGGGGCGAATGTTATCACCGGGGCGGTCCGGCCGTCCCAGTCTTCGGAATACGGCCAGTAGATCTGTACGTCGGAAGAAGTCAGAGCCTTGAGATAATCATCGGCATCGAGGGACTCTCCTGTCGCCTTCGTCCCACCTTTCCCCTGGGCATCGACAAGGTACTCCCTGATCAGGTCGCGGAGGGGACGTTCATATGTCTTCCCCGCCCTGGTCTGGCCGGCATCCCCTACACCGGCACCAGGAGAGGCGAAAAGGTCTGCCATGGTGTACTCTTCGTCGTATCCGTTCCCGGATGATGAGGTCACGGCATCATGCACTTCCCAGAGCTGTTCCTTCCCCATGTCTATCTCGGAAAGGATCATTGCCAGCTGGTCGGGCCTGACCTGCGGTCCCGTCTCCACAGGCACTCCATGATTGTCATCCAGCCTCTCGCAGGCGGCCATGACCATGACCGCAGCGATGAAGAATGAAATAGTCTTTTTCATATTCTCCCTTTTGTTTTTTGCAAAGGGAGAGATTATTATCCGTGTAGGAAAAATAACACGGATAATTTTTCAAACCGGCCTTCCAGCCATCCCGGAGGCCGATTTTCACATGTCCTCAAAACAAAAAATGACGCAACACGGATGTGCTGCGCCTTCTATCCGGCTCATTATCAAGCCCCAAGGGACAAAAGCCGTTTTTCAGGAAATTATCTGGAAAATATGACGAAACGGTTGCGGTCGTTGAAGTCCTTGACGAGTTCCGTCTTAGGGTAGCCCGCCTCCCTGAAAAGGGCTGCCGTCTGGTCGCCCAGCATCTCGTTGATCTCGCATATGCCGCATCCGCCGCTCCTGAGGTAACGGCCGGCCCACTCCGCTACACCCCTGTAGAAGCAGAGAGGGTCGGTATCGGGGACGAAAAGCGCTCCATGGGGCTCATAGCCGACCACGTTGGGACGCATGTCCTCCTTTTCCTTCTCCATTATATAAGGTGGATTGCTCAGGATAATGTCGAATTCTCCCTCGAGGCTGCACTTCCCTGGATCCATTATGTCTCCCCATATGAATTCGGGGAAGACAGCCTTGCGGTCTTCCGCGGAGAACTCCTGTGACGTGGCGACCATGAGGGCCTCTTCGGATATGTCCACTCCCACCACCTTGACTCCCGGGACGCCGAGGGCGACAGTCCATGCTATGCACCCGGAACCGGTGCCAAGGTCCAGGATCCGCACCTGCGACGCGGCCTTTCCGTACGGGAGCCTGGCCCTCTGCATTCGAGACGCAATGGTAATAGCTTCTTTTACAAGCATTTCTGTTTCGGGGCGAGGAATCAGGACCGCCGGGGAAACCTTGAAACTCCGGCCAAAGAACCAGGCCTTTCCAATAATGTACTGGACCGGTTCGCCCTTGCAGAGCCTTTCCAGATCCGACTGCAGGGCCGGCAGTTTCTTTTTCGGTATTTCGTAGGAGGGATTGACTATGTGGGTGTAGTTCTTCGTCCCGAGACGGTCCTCGCAGAGTATGGTGAGGATCGACCGGGCTTCAGCCTCCGGATACAGTTTTTCGAGGGAGGATATGCCTTCCTTCAGGAACTCCGTCAGCAGCATCAGGTGTTCTCGATGACCTTCGTGAGGAATGCAGTCATGTCCATCCCGGCGGCACGCACCATCTTGGGTACGAGAGAGGCGCTCGTCATGCCCGGGATGGTGTTGATTTCCAAGAAGTAAAGCCCGTCATCAGTGCATATGTAGTCCATACGGACGATCCCCTTGCATCCCATATGCGAGTAGATCCTGGCGGTGGTGTCCTGGATGGTGCGGGCCAGTTCGTCCGGAATCTGTGCCGGGCACACTTCTTCGCTGCGTCCGTTGTACTTGGCGTCGTAATCGAAATACTCGTTCTGGGTCACTATCTCGATCACCGGAAGGGCTGTGACTTTCTCTCCGTCAAACCAGGCGGCACAGGTGAACTCGCGACCGTCAAGGCCTTTCTCGACGAGGACGGTCGGGCCTTCCGAGAATGCGAAATTGATGGCATCAGCCAGCCTGGAAGCATCCTTGACCTTGGTAACCCCGAATGAAGAACCTCCGATCGTAGGCTTCACGAACACGGGCAGCCCGAGTGAAGAAACGGCCTCAGCGGCAAATGCTTCCACATCCGCGCCCTTGTGGACGAGGGCGTCGGGGGCGGTCTTCACCACTCCGGAACCGCGAAGGTAGCTCTTGCACGCATATTTGTCAAAGCATATGGCCGATACGAAGGATGAGCAGGAACTGAACGGGATATGGAGCATCTCCAGATAGCCCTGGAGCTGGCCGGTCTCGCCCGGGGCTCCGTGCTGCATCACGAAAACATAATCGAACCTGACCTTCTCGCCCAGGACGCTCACCGAGAAATCGGTCTTGTCAATCTCGGGACGCGATCCCTCAGGGAGGGGGACACGCATGGAATTGCGCCTGCGGTAAGCAGCCAGTTCCCACTTTCCGAAACGCGCGAATATCTCATATACATCGAATTCCTGATCGATCCTGGAAGCGGTGAACTCGCCGCTCCTGCATGACACTTCCCATTCGGAACTGTCGCTGCCGTACATGACCGCTATTGTGCTGTACTTAGACATATGCTTTAGTCAAAATAATAACCTTCTGCGTTTTCCTGCTTCACGGCCTCATCCTCAACTCCGCCGCTGCAGTTCAGGTCCACCGTGACTCCGGCCGGAGTGATGAAGCGGTCGCTCTCGGAAATCCCGAGCGAACCGTCAGCGAGGACCTTGTTCATCCATATGCCCCATATGGGGAGGGCCATGTTCGAGCCTGAGCCCAGGGCAAGTGACTGGAAATGAACCTGCCTGTCTTCGGCACCAACCCACACACCGGCGGTGATGGTAGGCGTGTAACCTATGAACCATCCGTCGGCATTCTCGTTGGTGGTCCCTGTCTTGCCGGCAATCTGGCCGCGGAGCTTGTAAGTGCCCCTGAGCCTGCCGGCGGTTCCGTTGTTGACCACTCCCTGCATCAGGTCGGCCATAAGGTAGGCATTGGAGGCGCTGATCGCTTCACGCCTGGTGGTATTGAACTCCGCAAGGGTGTTACCGTCGCGGTCTTCGATCCTGGTGACGAATATCGGATTGGTGTAAACTCCCATCGAGGGGAAGGTGTTGTAGGCGGCAACCATCTCGAAGAGGGACAGGTCGGCTGGTCCTGCGCAGAGGGCATCAACCTCGTCCACATGGCTCCTGATGCCCATACGGTGCATCATCTCCACCATGGCATGCGGCCCGAACTGCTTCATCAGGTAGGCTGAAATGTTGTTGGAGGAATGGGTGAGTCCCCATTTGAGGGTGACGGTCTTGCCTATGTCAGCGGCCTTGTCGGTGCTTCGGGGGGTCCATGTCGAGCCGTCCGGCTCGAGGAATGTCTGGGGCACGTTGACCACCTTGTCGCATGGGGTCATACCCTCCTGCATGGCCAGGGTGTAGAGGAATGGCTTGATGGTTGAACCGACCTGGCGTTTTCCCTGGAGCACGTTGTCGTACTTGAACCACCTGTAGTTCGGACCTCCGACCCAGGCTTTGATGTGCCCGGTGGAAGGCTCTATGGCCATGAATGAGGCCCTGAGGATGGACTTGTAGTACCTGATCGAGTCATCAGGGGTCATGGTGGTGTCGATGTACCCTTTCTTGTTCCAGGCAAAGACCCTCATCTCCACGGGGACGGAGAATTGCCTGAGGATCTCGCGGTCGGACTTCCCGGCCTTTTTCTGGAGCCTCCAGCGGTCACTCCACTTGCGGGCCTGTGACATTACGGTCGCCCTGGTGGTGGAGTCCACGTCGTTGGAGAACGGACGGTACTTCTTGTAGCGGAGATCGCGGTAAAACGAGTTCTGGAGGGTGTTTCCAAGGTGCTCGGCCACAGCTTCTTCCGCATATTTCTGCATCTTGTAGTTCAGGGTGGTGTAGATGCGAAGGCCGTCCTTGTCAAGGTCATAGGTGCTCCCGTCAGGCCTCTTGTTCTTGTTGATCCAGCCGTACAGGCCGTCGCTGTGCCACAGGAGGGAATCGGTCGAGAAATCCTCGGGATACTGATAGTCTGAACGGCGGGGCTTGCCGGCATTCATGTACTTGCGGAGCATGTCCCTGAAATAGGGAGCCAGGCCGGCATTGTGGTCCTGGACCTGGTAATTCAGGCTGATGGGGATCTGCTGGATGGAATCACGCTGGGCCTTGCTGATGTAGCCGGCCTTGCTCATCTGGCCTATCACGAAGTTGCGGCGGGCCAGCGACTTGTCGGGATTGAGGACGGGATTGTAGCGGGTAGGCTTGTTGATCATCCCGATGAGCAGGGCGCTCTCCTCTACGGTGAGGTCTCCGGGATCCTTCGAGAAGAAGGTCTCCGAAGCGGCGCGTATGCCATATGCGCTGCTCCCGAAGAAGATGGAGTTGAGGTACATGCTCACTATCTCCTCCTTGGTGTAGTCCCTTTCCAGCTTGACGGCGGTGATCCACTCCTTCAGCTTGATCCAGACCATCCTGACCTTGGACCACCCTGGGATTTTGCTGGATATGTCCGCCCTGGGATAAAGGCTCTTGGCGAGCTGCTGGGTGATCGTGGATCCTCCTCCCTGGTCTGCACGGCCCATAAGCAGGGTCTTGAAAAGGACGCGGGCTAGGCCCTGGAAATCGATTCCTGAATGCTTGTAGAAGCGTACGTCCTCTGTCGCTACGGCAGCGTTGACAATGTTCGGAGAAAGCTGGGAATAATGGACGAATGTACGGTTCTCTATGTGATAGGTATTAAGTACTTCGCCATCCTCCGAGATCAGTTCGGTGGCCAGCTTGCTGTCGGGATTCTCGAGTTCCTCGAACGAGGGGATGTCGGCAAAGGTCCAGACAATAAGCAGCATCAACAGCACAAAAGCTATCGGTACGAGGATTATTCCCCAGAACCACTTGTTCAATCTATGGCGTGTAGAATCTTTCATCTTAAAGGTGTAACTGTAATGCAAATAACAAATATAGGTATAAAAATTTGGAAATTTTCACGGATTCTCATTTACTTTGCAGTTGAAAACAGAAAAGACTATGGGAAACAACTTGGTAATCGTAGAGTCTCCGGCAAAGGCAAGGACGATACAAAGATTTTTGGGGGAAGGCTATGTGGTCAAGCCGAGCTTCGGACACATCAGGGATCTCCAGGACAATAAGCTCAGTGTTGATGTAGGGAACGGTTTCCAGCCTCAATATGTAATTCCTGACGACAAGAAGAAAGTGGTCTCCGAGCTGAAGAAGCTCGCCCAGAAGGCGGATTCGGTCTGGCTCGCATCCGATGAAGACCGTGAGGGAGAGGCGATCTCATGGCATCTTTACGAGACCCTCGGGCTCGAAGGCAAGGATGTCAAGAGGATCGTATTCCATGAAATAACCAAAAACGCAATACAGGAAGCAGTCCTCAACCCCAGGACGATCGACATGAACCTTGTGGACGCACAGCAGGCACGCAGGGTCCTGGACCGCCTGGTGGGATTCGAGCTCTCCCCCGTCCTGTGGAGGAAGATCCAGCCGAAACTCTCGGCGGGCAGGGTCCAGTCCGTGGCCCTGAGACTGGTGACCGACAGGGAAAAGGAGATAATGGCCTTCGCCAGCGAGCCCTATTACAGGGTTGACGCCTCTTTCGCACAGGAAGGACAGCGCAGCAGGCTGCCCGCACTCCTCGACACCAGGTTCGGGAACCTGGATGAAGCGCGTGCATTCCTCGAGGACTGCATAGGCGCCAAATGGCAGGTGGCTTCCGTGGAAAAGAAGGAAGGCACCCGCTTCCCCGCCCCGCCATTCACCACCTCGACGCTCCAGCAGGAAGCAGCCCGCAAGCTTCACTTCCCGGTCAGCCTCACCATGAGGATCGCACAGTCCCTCTACGAGCGCGGACTCATCACCTACATGAGGACGGACTCCACCAACCTGTCAACGCTGGCCCTGGGCACCGCGAGGAATTTCATACAGGAAAACTACGGCCCTCAGTACACCCACCAGCGCCAGTTCCACACCCACTCCAAGGGTGCGCAGGAGGCTCACGAGGCCATACGCCCGACCTTCATCCAGAACACAGAGATCGAAGGCACGGCCCAGGAGAAGAAGCTTTACGACCTCATATGGAAACGTACCGTTGCTTCGCAGATGTCCGAGGCAAAGGTGATGAACACCACGGTAAAGATCTCCACCGAGGCCAGGAAAGAGCGCTTTACCGTCCAGGGGACACAGATCCTCTTTGACGGATTCCTTAAAATCTACATGGAAGGCCGCGATGACGAGGATGCAAGCTCAGACAGCGAGCAGGTAACCATCCCGGACCTCCACGAGGGAGACATCCTGCTGGAAAAGGGCATCAAGGCCACCTGCAGGTTCACCCAGGCTCCCCCGCGCTACTCGGAGGCCACGCTGGTGAAGAAACTGGAAGAACTCGGCATAGGGCGTCCTTCGACATATGCCCCGACCATTTCGACCCTCACTACGGGCAGGGGCTACATCAGCAAGGGAGACAAGGCCGGACACAGCGTCCAGGTGAAGAACCTTACCCTGAAGAACGGCGCGATCACCGAGTCTGTCCAGACGGAAACAGTTGGCGCAGAGCGCGGAAAACTCCTCCCGGAAGAGATCGGAATGATCGTAAGCGACTGGCTGGTCGCCAACTTCAACGAAATCATGGACTATGACTTCACCGCCAACGTGGAGAAGGATTTCGACCAGATAGCCGACGGGGACAAGAAGTGGAATTCTGTAATCGAGGCATTCTACACCCCGTTCCACCACCGCGTAGAGGATGTCCTGCAGGACAGGAACTACAACAGGGTGGAGAGGGATCTCGGAGTGGCTCCGGACGGCGAAAGGGTAATCGCCAGATTCGGGCAGTGGGGACCCTACATCCAGAAAGGCGAGGGAGAGAACAAGAAATACGCCAACCTCGGGAAGGGGCAGCTCATCGAGAACCTGACCCTCGATGAGGCACTCGACCTGCTGCGCCTGCCACGTACCGTAGGGCAGCTGGACGGGAATGAAATAGTAGTGGCAAAAGGCCGCTTCGGACCGTACATCAAATATGACGGAGGCAACGTTTCGCTCCCACGCGGAAAAGACCCCCTCACCATCACCCTGGAAGAATGCATAAAGATCCTCAGGGAGGCTCCGAAGAAAAAAGCCGCCTCGGAGGCGATTGCGACTTTCGGGGACATCCAG
>CADCQP010000041.1 GCA_902803535.1 uncultured Bacteroidia bacterium
AGTGTCTTCTTGGGATCGACGTAGATTGATTTTGGCATTTTGTATCGTATTTTCTTAATCTTCAATTATTTCAATGCATATGCGACATCGCGTATGACTTCCGACACGGTCGGGTGCGGGAATATGACTTCGCGAAGCTGCTCGAGGGTCATCTCGTTCTCGATGGCGATCGCCATGCTGTGGATGATCTCGGAGCACGGATTGCCAAGCATATGCACTCCCAGCACTTCGTGGTACTTCTTCCCGACGATGAACTTGCATATGCTCGGGTCGGTTCCCGCGTTCTCGGCGACGTAGCGCCCTGCATATGTAAGCGGAAGCTTGACAACGGCGTAGTCCTTTCCGGAGGCCTTCGCCTGCTCTTCAGTGAGACCGACGCCGGCCACCTCGGGATTGGTGTAAACTATGCTCGGAACCGCGTCGTAGCGGGCGTGGTCCTGCTTTCCGAGGATGTTGTTGACCGCTACTATTCCCTCGCGGTAAGCCACATGGGCGAGCATCGGGGTGCCGCTTACGGCATCACCGGCTACATAGACGTTCGGGATGTTGGTGCGCATGCGGTCGTCGGCGGTGATTCCCCTTCCGGCCTCGACTCCGAGGTTCTCAAGGCCTATGCCCTTGATGTTGGAGCGGCGTCCGACAGACACGAGGATCTTGTCGCCATGGACCTTGCAGGTCTCGCCCTTGGGGTCCTCGTAAACTACATAGTTGCCTTCGATCCCGGTGACCTTGCAATTCAGGCAGAACTCTATGCCCCTCTTGGCGTAGATCTTCTGG
Organism: uncultured Bacteroidia bacterium; assembly: GCA_902803535.1. GTDB lineage: Bacteria > Bacteroidota > Bacteroidia > Bacteroidales > UBA932 > Cryptobacteroides. The sequence continues at coordinate 778 of CADCQP010000041.1, forward strand.
AGCATTGCGCTGATCTCGTTGTCCAGCGGGCCAAGGATCTTCGGAAGCATCTCTACTACAGTGACTTTAGTCCCGAGTGTGTTGTAGAATGCTGCGAACTCCATTCCGATGACTCCGCCGCCGATGACTACCAGTTCCTTCGGCTGCTCCTTCAGGTCGAGGATCTCACGGTTGGTAACGATCACGTCACCGGCTTCCTTGAGTCCCGGGAACGGAGGAACAGCAGCCTCGGATCCCGTGGCGATGATCAGGTTGGCCGCGGTGTACTTTTCTCCTGCGGCACTCACTTCGATGCCGTCTGCTCCGCGTCCCTCGATGTGGGCCTCGGCAGGGACCACCGTCACCTTGTTGGCCTTCATCGAGAATCCGACGCCGGCGACGAGTTTCTTCACGACCTTGTCCTTGCGTTCAACTATCTCGGCGTAATTGACCGAAGGGTTGTCACAATAGACTCCGTAATGCGATCCCGTGAGACCGTAATTGTATATCTTGGCGCTGTAAAGGAGCGTCTTGGTGGGGATGCATCCCTCATTGAGGCATACGCCTCCGAGGGCCCTCTTTTCAAAGAGGACTACCTTGAGGCCCTCCGCCCCAGCCCTCTCGGCGGCCATGTAACCTGCAGGACCGCCACCGATGATTGCTAAATCAAAACCCGGCATATCTTAAATCTATTATCTTGTTTTCAGAATTCAACTTCAAGGTTCTCTATCTGGGTGGCCACTTCCTTGAGGAAACGGGTAGCCTGGCCACCGTCGATGGAGCGGTGGTCATATGTCAGTGAAAGTCCCATGTACGGCACGAATGCATAGACTCCGCTGCCGAGGTCCTTGGGACGCGGAACGATCGTTCCGACGCCCAGGATGGCGGTCTGCGGAAGGTTGAGCACCGGGGTGAACCACTCCACACCGTAGCCTCCGAGGTTGGAGACGGTGAAGGAAGCAGCCTCGGTAGCGATGAGGTCGGGGTTGATGCTCCCCTTCTTGCAGTCGTCGGCCAGGGCTTTGAGCTGGCGGCTGAGCTGCACTATGTCAAGGTCCTGGGCATGCTTGACGGCGGGGACCATCAGGCCGCGTTCGGTGTCAACGGCACAGCCGAGGTTGACCACGTTGTAGAGCCTCATGGAATCTCCGAGGCAGTGGGAATTCACCTCCGGGAACTTCAGGAGGGCCTTTATGACTGCATAGCAGACAAAGTCGTTGATGGTGATGTTCGCCTCCAGCTTACCATCTGCATATGCCTTCTTGGCCTTCTTGCGCAGTTCCTGCACCCTGCGTGCGTCCGCTCCGAGCATATGGGTGAGCTGTGCGGAGTTCTGCAGCGAATTGTACATCGCCTTGGCGATGATGGTGCGGATGTGGGGCAGTTTCTTGACCGTGAACTCTTCGCCTTCTCCGGCGAGGTTCTCGGTGTGCATGGGCTTCCAGACCTTGAGGTCGCCGGCCTTAACGGTTCCGGCCAGACCGCTTCCGCGCTCGGGAGCCTGGAGGCCGCCACCGCTCATCATGGCCCTTGCGAGTCCGGTCACGGGAGTCGCCGCGGCCGCAGCCACGTCACGCTCTATGATGCGTCCGTGAGGGCCGCTTCCGCTCAGCTGGGCTGTGTCTATGCCCTTCTTTTCCGCAAGGCGCCTTGCCCTCGGCGAAACCGCGGAGGACCCGCCTTCCGCAGCCTGGACGGCCGCTGGAGCCACGGCTGCCTCAGGCGCTGAGGCCGTGGCCGGCGCAGCGCTTTCGGGTGCGTCGGAAGTCTCGGCAGGAGCAGCAGCCCCACCCGGAGCGAATTCTGCGAAAGACTCGCCCGGGGTTCCAATGACCATCACGTTAGTGAGGCATGGAACCTCATCATTCTCATTGAAGAAGACGGCGAGGACCGTCCCTTCTACCTGTGCTTCCTCTTCAAAGGAAGCCTTGTCCGTCTCATAGCTGAACAGCACATCGCCGACGGCGACCTGGTCGCCGGGTTTCTTCTTGATTTCGGTGATGATGCAGCTTTCGACCGACTGCCCCTGCTTGGGCATGATTACAGCTTTTGCCATATGATTTGAATTACAATAGTTGCGGGAGGAATGAAGATACTATAAGCACTGCAAGACCGCATACGAGGATCGCGATGGTCTTCTTGGAACAGCCTTTCCACTCCTTGAGGATGATGCCCCAGACGTTGCTGAAGACCACGTTGAGGGACTGGAGGATGCACCAGCTGAAGGCCAGCAGCACGGCTGAAGTGGTAAGGAAGCCCTTCCCGAGGGAGAGTCCGAAGAACTGGCTGTACCAAAGGAGGCCTGCCAGGCAGCAGAACATCAGGTTGTTGACCCAGACACTGCCGTTCTTGTAGTCACCCCAGGTGTGGTTCTTAGAGTTCTGGTAGAAGCAATAGACGGCATTGGTGAGGAAGCCGCCGAAAGTCACCAGGAGGGTGGCCGGGAGGGTCTCGAAAACAGGCTTGGTGGCCGCCCAGTGGAGGTCCTTGCCGAAGCCCAGGCCGATGGCGAAGCAGGCGCTCATGAAGCCGGCCAGCAGGGCCACGAATATGCCTTTGCCGAAGTTGAAGTCTTTGACTGCATCCTTGGCGCCTTCCCCTGCTTCACTGCTCTTGCGG
>CADCQP010000042.1 GCA_902803535.1 uncultured Bacteroidia bacterium
AGGAAATATTTATCATTCTGCTTTTGAGACATCTCCACAAATTTACATTTAATTTTTCACAATTCAACGCAAAAAGTTAACTTTGGATTTAAGTATATGGAAACGATCGGTCTTGTCACATGGTATCTCGGAGCGAATTACGGTTCCGTGCTTCAGGCATATGCCCTCAGACAGGCCCTGTTGAGGGAGGGATTCAATGTGTATTACCCCCGTTTCTTCGAATACCCGTTCACTCTCAAGAACGTAAAGGTCAACCTTTTCACCCGTTTCGGCATCAAGAGGAAGAAACTCCTCCAGGACTGCCCCTATCCACGTCAGAAAGAGAAATTCCTGTCACTTTTCCGTGAAGAATTCCCCTCCAGGTTCCCCGTGACATGGCTCCAGAACAAGATCATGTGCCATGGGACCGACATCTTCATGGCCGGAAGCGACCAGATCTGGAACTGCCATGACCACTTCCGGAGTTTCGAATTCCTGGGATTCGCCGGAGGGAAGAAGCGCGTGTCATATGCCAGCAGCATCGGGACGGGCGACATCCCGGAGCAATATCGGGAGAAAGTAAAGACATATCTTGAAAAATTCTCCTTCATAGGAGTCAGGGAAAGCAGCGCGGAAAAGGCGCTGAAAGAACTTACCGGACGCAGTGACATCAGGACGGTCCTGGATCCTACTTTCCTCCTGACACCCGCTCAGTGGGACTCATTCGCAGCCGGAGCCTCGTCTTCCGTACCTCTCACCGGGGACTACATTTTCTGTTATTTCCTGCGAAAACCGTCAGACTATGCCGAGGATATCAGGAAAGTAATGGAACAGACCGGGATAAGCCGGGCCATCCTGCTGCCCTCATGCTACTTTCCCAACGACATCCCCCAGGGAGTGACCTTGGTGGACGATGCAGGACCGAAGGAGTTCATCAAGGCCCTCAGCGGAGCGGCATATGTACTTACCGACTCTTTCCACGGGTCTGCCCTGTCAGTCAACTTTTCAAGGCAGTTCACCAACCTCAGGCGATTCGACGATTCCGATCCGGCGTCACAGAATTCCAGGCTCTATGACCTTGCCGACATGTTCGGCACCGGGAACCGCTTCTTTGAAGGAACCCTTCCGGAACCGATTGATTACAACATAGTTTCAAGCAGGCTCAGCGACCTGCGGCGGAAGTCCCTGGACTTCCTTGAAGCCGAAACCAGACAAGGGGAAAAACAGTGAAAAGGGAACGCTACTACATATCCTCTTTCTTCTGGAGCACCATCACCAAGGTGCTGAATGCGGCCGTGGGGTTCGTGTCCGTCCCCCTTCTTATGGGCCTGTTCGGCAGGGCGGAGTACGGCATCCTCACCCTGGCCATGTCCTGCAACGCCTACATGCACCTGCTGGACCTGGGGACCAACAACGGAGCCGTACGCTTCTTCTCCCAGTGGAGGTCTGAAGGCAGGAAAGACCTGATCTCGAAAGTAGCCCACACCAACCTGACATTCTACGGGATAGTCGCACTGGTCAACGCACTGGTCATGGTCCTGCTGGCATTCTTCGGGGAAAGCCTTTTCTCGGTCAGCCATTCCCAGTTCATCATGCTGCGCTGGTGCCTGCTGAGCATTGCCGTACTCTCCGTTTTCAGCTGGGGGGCATCCACGTTCAGCCAGCTCCTGATCTCGGACATGCAGATGGCCTTCACCCAGAAGATGCAGTTCGTGCAGGTCCTCCTCAAGATAGTCCTGATCGTAATAACCCTGAAAGCGCCGCTGTCGCTGCAGTGGTACTTCTTCCTCCTCACCCTCCTGACCGCCTCCCTGATAGTCCCATATGCGATAAAATGCCGCAGGGACGGTCTCATCGACAGTTTCCGTCCGGGATTCTGGTGGTCCGAGTTCAAGGTCGTGCTGATGTTCAGCCTGTCCCTCTTCGCCCTGTCTTTCTTCCAGGTCACCGCGACCGAATCACGGCCTATAGTACTGGGGATCTTCATCCCGGATTCCGCCAACACCCTGACTGACTTCAAGATCATATCCGTCGTCCCCTCCCTGATCATCACCATCGGCGGAGCCCTTTCATCCATATTCATTCCCAGCGCCACGGAGATGGTAGCACGCGGCAGGCAGGACAGCATCGAGCGCTTTGCCTACAAGTGGACAAGATACACTTCGATCATAGCCAACGTCCTCTGCGTCCCCTTCATCCTCTGCGCCTCCGAAATGCTCAGCGCATATGTCGGTGAAGAGAATGCATACCTGGGCCTCTGGATGACCCTGTGGTGCCTCACAGTGCTCGTGCAGATCCACACGACGCCAGGCAACAGCCTCGTGATCGCATATGGGAAGACCCGTCCCCTGGTGATCACCACGGCGGCGGCATGCCTTCTCTCCATAGTGCTCAACATCCTGCTTTGCAGGCACTTCGGGGTCGGTTCAGCCGTAATCGCGTACTTTATCTACGTCCTGATCGTCATTGGCTCCTACTACTTTGTTTACTATCGGAAACTGATGGGTCTGAGCCGCTCGAGGATGGCTGCATCCTTCCTCGCCCCGACAGTTACCGCCTTCGCCGTCATGGCCATATGCATCCTCGTCGTCAAGGTCTCTCCCGAGTCGTTCGGGGAGATGAACCGCAGGCTCGCCTACATCCTTGTCTGCCTTGTCAAGACGGCATGCTGGATCATCCCATACGGACTTTGCCTCCTCGCCACCAGGCAGGTCAGGCTTTCTGAATTCAAGGAACTGAAAACAGACCGCAGATGAAATTGTGCCCTCCAGACAAATGTAGCGCCTGCGGGGCATGTGCAGCCATATGCCCGGTGCAGTGCATCACCATGCACCCCGATGCCTTCGGAGTGACGCATCCGGTCATCGGGGAAGCCTGCCTCAACTGCGGAAAATGCACGGCCACATGCCCGGTCCTGAACCCTCCGCAATCGCATATGCCTTCCAGATGCTACGCCGCATGGAACGACGACAGCGCGCAGAGGCGCCTCAGCTCCTCCGGAGGGATCGCAACGCTTCTGGCGAAAGCATATGACCACTCATTCGGGACCGCATGGGACAGAGCCTTCAACGCAGTTGTCAAAGAAGGAGATGCGGAAGAATTCAAGGGCTCCAAATACGTCCACGGCACATTCAGTCCTGAGACCTACCGCTCAATAAGGAGCCTGCTCGCTGACGGCCGGCAAGTGGTTTTCATCGGGACGCCCTGCCAAGTGGCCGGCCTGAGGAATTTCCTCGGGAAGGAAAGCGAAGGGCTGGTCACCGCCGACCTCCTGTGCCATGGGACTTGCCCGCAAGAGTACCTTCACGATGAACTTGGACACCTTGGGCGCAAGGATGTCACCGACGTGCGTTTCCGGAGCAATGACAGCGGCAACTTCCGCCTTTCCCTCTTCAGCGGAAGGTCTTGCATATACAGCGAACCGGCGTCAACCCAGCCATATTTCAAAGCCTACCTTGAAGGACTGAGCCTAAGGGAGAACTGCTACAGCTGCCCCTATGCCAGGCCTGAAAGGCCAGGCGACCTTACCCTCGGGGATTTCATCGGAATGCCCGGACAGGTCTCCTTTGTCGGAGTAAACACCCCGAAGGGCGAAAAAGTCCTGTCAGGACTCATGGAGGCATTCCCATCGCTCAATACAGAAGAGCACCCCTACAGTGACAGGCTCGCCTACAAGCCGTCCCTGCTCCAACCCACCGGAAAAAGTCCCCTCCGCGCAAGATTCCTGTCACTCTATCCGCGGTACGGCTTTTCCAAGTCGGTCCGTAAAGTCCTACGACACAGCATTATGAAAGAAAAATACATGAAAACATTTCCCGGATTGCACAAAATCCTTCACACTCTCAAAACGAATATCCTCCGCATCTTCCTCCTGATGATCCCGGGACTGTTCAGCCTGGGTTGCTCATCTCCGGAACAACTGAGGTCCGGCGACCTGGTCTTTGTCGGGATCCCTGCCGATTACAGCCTCGACTCCACATCGATGAGCAGCGGAATCGCAGCCGCCACCGGCAAGGAAGGACAACTGAATTACATACACACCGCCATAGCAGAAGTCGAAGGCGGCCAGGTCTGGATAATCGACGCGACACTTGCACACGGAGTCGACAGGCACCCCCTGGACACATTCCTGACAGACTTCACCCTGAAGGACGGCAGCTACCCGGTCTTCGAAGTGATGAGGCTTAAAGACGGCCCGCGTGACCTGGTGGAAAATGCCAAGAGACACATCGGGGAGCAGTACGACAGCCATTTCCTCCCGGACAATGGAGCCTCCTACTGCACCGAACTGGTCAGGGACAGCTACCTGGACAAGGAAGGGAAGCCGATCCTGCCGGCCAACCCCATGAACTTCAAGGGACCCGACGGGGAATTCCCGGTGTACTGGGTCCAGCTTTTCGGGATCCTCGGTTCGCCAATACCCCAGGACATCCCCGGCACGAATCCCCAGGACATGCATGCTTCTCCCCTGCTGAAGAAAGTTGACGTTGACATTACTTCCCTCAAGAGATGAGGATCCTTGCCGTCATAGTAGTCTACAACCCTGACATGGAGGTGCTTCGCAGGAACATCGCCTCCTTCATCGGGGGCGTGGGGAAACTGCTTGTCTGGAGGAACAGTCCCGTGGACGAAACGGCTGTGACAGAGGGGCACGAGGATTGGACAGAAAAAGTGGAGTTTTGCGGCACCGGGCAGAACGTGGGCCTGCCCAAGGCCTACAACCATGCAGCCGCCCGCGCCTCGCAAGAAGGTTTTTCACATCTTCTGCTCATGGACCAGGACTCCTGCTTCTCGGATTTCGCGGGCTACGCCGCAATGGCTGCAAAAGTTCCTCATTGCATATGCGGTCCAGTGATAAACTCCCGCTTCCTTTCCTCGGAAATCGTTGATGGATATGCACTTATCAATTCCGGAATGCTTGTTCCCCTCCAGGCCGTGGAACGCACAGGCGGATGGAGGGAAGACTTCTTCCTGGACGCGGTTGACACGGAATTCCTTTATCATGCCAAATCCCTCGGGATCAGGGCCTGCCATCTCAATGCAGGGAACCTGACCCACTCCCTTGGCAAAAAGGAAGTCAAAAGGTTCCTCGGAAAGCCTTACACCATTTTCGATTATCCTCCTAAGCGGCTCTATGAGATCTACCGCAATCCACTCATCGTAATACGGACCTATCCTTCATGCACTGCTGAACTTAAGAAAGTCCAGTACAAGGACAACAGGGAGCGCCTGGTCCGCATCCTCCTGGGGGAAAAACAGAAATTCAAGAAGATGCTGGCCATCTTCAAGGGCGTACGCGACGGTTTAAGATACAAGATATGATAGCGATTGAGATGAAAGGCCGGCTGGGCAACCAGATGTTCAGGTATGCCTGCGCCAGAAAACTCCAGGTCGAAAGGGGTGGAGCGGATGAACTGGTGCTGGGATTCAGCTCCATGCGGGGACTTGATCCGTTGCAAGGCTGGAAGGACTCGCTCCAGGACTTCAACACCGCCCCCTACCGCAGATCGGACAAGAAGATCGCATATTCCGAAGGATCCCTGGCACAGTCCCTTGCCCTTAAAGCCTACTACCTTGACGCGAAAGTCATCCGCAAGACACAGGACCGTCTCTTATTCCTGAAAAGGCAGCAGCAGTGGGCACCCCTGTTTACGAGGCTCGGCATGGTTGTCAGCGACAACAATGATTTCCTCCCCGACTTCGGTTCCTGCAAAGACATCCTCCTGGACGGCCTCTTCGAGAACACAAGGTTCTTCGACAGCATCAGGAGCACCCTTCTGCGGGAGTTCACCCCAAGACACGCTCCCATCCCCGCAAATGCCCAGCTGTTGGAGCGCATCCGCAGCACCGAATCCGTCTGCATTTCCTTCCGCCGGGGGGACTTCATATCCAACTCCGGCTACAAGGATATTTTCGACGTATGCGGGCCGGAGTATTACCGCAAAGCCGTGGAGGAGATTAAGAAGAGGGTGGAGAATCCCGTTTTCTTCCTCTTCTCCGACGAGATAGACTGGGTCATCGAGAATGTCTGCATCGACGGGGAATGCCACTATGAAACCGGGGCCGACCCGCAGTGGGAGAAACTGCGCCTTATGTCCTCCTGCAAGCATTTCATAATCCCCAACAGCACATTCGCATGGTGGGCACAATATCTCGGGACCGCCCGGGACAAAACCGTCATCGCCCCGTCCAGGTGGTATAACGACGCCCGCCCGTCATTCCTGCTTACAGATGACATGATAAAGATCGAAGTATAACAGCCCGTTTTAAAATGATACCTGCACACATATCCAGCCGTATCCTTACCATCGGAGAAGCTTTCCGCGACAGGGAGGCGGGAGGAATCGTCTCGGTAATCCGGACATATGCAGACAATTTCGAAGTATTCCGCTTCGTCGCCTCCTCCCGGGAAAGGAACTTCATCGACAAGGTCCTCTACGACCTGGGAGGGCTCTTCAAGATGGTCTTCTCGCTTCGGGGAGTGGACATCGTGCACATCCACACCGCAGCCGGAAGGTCATTCGACAAGCATATGGTTTACGCAGCCGTGGCAAGACTCCTTGGACGCAAGGTTATCATGCACATCCACGGTTCCCGCTTCAAGGAGTACTGGAAGGAGAGCAGCCTGAGAAGGAAATCCCGGATAACCAAGTCCCTGAACAGGGCTGATGCCACGATAGTGCTTTCGAAGTCCTGGCAAGGCTGGTTCAAAAGCATCGGCGTAGGGAACACGACTGTCCTGAACAACATAATCCCCTACCCATCAGTTCCTTCCGAAGAATTGCCGGATGACGGCAGGCTGCATTTGCTCTTCCTGGGGGAAATCGGCGAGAGGAAAGGAGTGTTTGACATCCTCAAGGCAATCTATGACCATGAGGACGAGTTCCAGGACAGGATCCATCTGGTGATCGGAGGCCGCGGTGACGACAACAGGCTGAGGAAGAAGATTTCAAGCTATGCCCTCGGCGGAGACATGGTGTCTTTTGAAGGATTCGTCTCCGGCGGGAAAAAGGCAGCCCTGCTCAGTGAAGCACAAGCCTACATCCTGCCTTCCCACAATGAGGGCCTTCCGATTTCGATCCTCGAAGCCATGAGTTACGGCTGCGCCATAATCTCCTCCCCGGTCGGCGGGATCCCTGAAATCGTGGGAGATGACAATGGCCTGCTGGTTCCCCCGGGAGACACCGACGCAATAGCGGCAGCCATCAGTTCATTCCTCCGGATGCACTGCGACGGCAGCCTGGAATCCCTTGGCCACAGAAGCCGCGAAAAGGTAGCGCCCTTCTTCCCCGACGCCGTCCTCGACTCCCTGGAAAAGATCTACTCCGACCTGCTGTAGCATTGATTTAATGGCGCCTTCCTGGCACTCTTATCCCCCTCCCCTTCAGGGCCGGGGTTTGCCTCATGCGTCGCATCCGCTCCAAATCGGCTCACCCCGGTCCTGAAGGGAGAGGACCATGCACGACGGCCAGAAAGGCCCTTCATCGGAAGACAATGCTGACAACCTTCCGCCCCGCCGGACCAATGCAGACAACATTTTCCCGTTCAGGGCGCCTTCAGGCGCAGGAGTCTACATTGGTCCGGCGGGGCGGAAAGAAAAAGCCGGCAGTGCTTCTATTTCAGGAGGGTGCCCAGGGCTGAATCCACGTAGAAGGAATCGTTCTCTTTCTGATAGACCGTAGGCAGGGTGACTGCAACCGGCTTGCCGTCAAGGTCCGCCTCTGAGAGGAATGCCGGAACGCGAAGCGTATGGCCATTGCCCTTCACCACCAGGGTCTTGTAATTCTCCCCGTCCTCGGTGCTCATCTCGA
>CADCQP010000043.1 GCA_902803535.1 uncultured Bacteroidia bacterium
CAGGTGGGGCAGATTTTTCAAATTCCTCTGAAATCCTTGCGATTAAGGAATTTTCTTACGAAATTTGCACCCCCAAAGAGAATAAAACAAAAAACAGAATATTATGTCAAGGATTTGTCAAATAACCGGAAGGAAGAGGATGGTCGGCAACAACGTCGCCCACTCCAAGCTCCGCACAAAGCGCACCTTCCAGATCAATCTTCGCCGCAAGAGGTTCTGGTCTGAGAGCGAACAGAGGTTCGTGACTCTCAGGGTTTCGGCCAAGGGTATCAGGGACATCGAGAAGAACGGGCTTGATGCCTGTGTCAAGAAGGCCCAGGAGAAGGGCTATGTAGGCATCGTTTAATTTTAGGCATCATGGCAAAGAAAGCAAAAGGCAACAGGGTGCAGGTCATCCTCGAATGCACGGAACAGAAGAACAGCGGCGTTCCCGGAATGTCCAGGTACATCACCGTGAAGAACAAGAAGAATACTCCGGGCCGTATGGAGCTCAAGAAGTATAATCCCTATCTCCACAAGGTGACCATTCACCGCGAGATCAAGTAATAACAGGAGGAAAGACCCATGGCAAAAAAAGCAGTCGCTACATTCGCAGCCAAGGCCGGTGCCAAGAGCATGGTCAAGTGCATACGTATGGAGAAATCCCCCAAGACCGGCGCTTACGTTTTCGTTGAGCAGCTGATCGAGGTCGGGAAAGAGAAGGACTTCTTCGAGAAGAAGTAATCCCCCCGTTATCAGGTTAGGAAGGCGGCCGATATTTGTCGGGCGCCTTCTTCTTTTTGACCTCCCTCGTTTTTTTTGAGGCTGCAAATAGTTATATTTGCAGGATTAACATCATATGTGATTTTATGGGCATCTTCGACAAAGGCGTAAAGAAAACCAGGGAGAACCTTTTCCAGAGGATCTCCCGTGCCGTCACCGGGAAATCCAGGGTTGATGATGACGTCCTGGATGCGATAGAAGAGGCTCTCGTGGCTTCTGACATGGGTGTCGATACCACCCTGAAGGTTATTGACAACCTTGAAGACAGGGTCAGGAAGGACAAGTACATGTCCATGGATGAACTGGTGGAAATCCTCCGTGACGAGATCTCCAAGCTTCTCGACACAGACGGCGGGACCTCCCCGGACCAGCCTTTCGATTTTTCGAAGAAGCCATATGTGATCCTCGTCGTCGGAGTCAACGGAGTCGGGAAGACAACAACTATCGGAAAGATCGCTTCCTCTTTGAAGGCCCAGGGCAAGAAGGTCGTGCTCGGAGCCGCCGACACTTTCCGCGCCGCGGCAGTTGAACAGCTCCAGATCTGGGCGGACCGTGCCGGGGTCGACATAGTCCGTCAGAAGATGGGGGCTGACCCGGCATCCGTGGCATATGACACGGTCTCCTCCGCGGTGGCGAAGGGAGCCGACGTCGTCCTTATCGATACTGCCGGACGCCTTCACAACCGCATTGACCTGATGAACGAGCTGACGAAAATCCGTAATGTCATGCGCAAGGTCGTCCCTGACGCTCCGCATGACGTCCTGCTTGTACTTGACGCCTCGACGGGACAGAACGCGTTCCAGCAGGCTAAGGAGTTCTCCAAGGCTACGGATGTCACTTCGCTGGCCGTGACCAAGCTTGACGGGACCGCGAAGGGCGGAGTCGTAATCGGGATAGTTGACCAGATGAAGGTCCCCATCAAGTTCATAGGCATAGGCGAGGGGATCGATGACCTGAAGGTCTTTGACAAGAAAGAATTCGTGGAGTCGCTTTTCACGAGGGAAGATATCGGAAAATAAACACATCAAGATATGAAAATCTCTTATTCATGGCTTAAGGACTATATTGATTTCGACCTGACGCCCCAGCAGGTGGCGGAGGCGATGACATCGATCGGAATCGAGGTTGATTCGGTGGAGGAGATAGAAGAAATCCCCGGAGGACTCGAGGGAGTCGTCGTAGCCGAGGTGGTGGAATGTGAACCCCATCCGAACTCGGATCACCTTCATGTGACCAAGGTGGATGACGGAAGCGGAGAACTCGTGGATGTGGTCTGCGGGGCCCCGAATGTCGCCAAGGGACAGAAGGTCCTCTTCGCGAGGGTGGGTGCCGTGCTGCCCGGAGGACTCCGTCTGAAAAAGTCCAAGCTCCGCGGAGTCGATTCATATGGAATGATTTGCGCGGACGATGAGCTGGGCATAGGCTCAGACCATTCCGGCATCAAGGTCCTGCCTGCGGACGCTCCGGTAGGCAGGAGCGCCAAGCAGTGGCTCGGGATCAAGACCGAGGCCGTCATCGAGTATGAGATTACAGCCAACAGGGCGGACGTCGCTTCCCACTGGGGAGTCGCCCGTGACCTCTACGCTTACCTGAAGCTCCGCGGCCTCCCGTGCGAGCTCCATTTTCCGGACCTTTCGGCATTCGCCGAGGGCGAAGGCGAGTCCATGCCCATAGACGTACAGGACACCACGGCGGCACCGAGGTATGTCGGCATCACCATGACCGGTGTGAAGACGGGCCCGTCTCCCGAATGGATGCAGAAGAGGCTCAACGCAGTCGGGCTGAGGCCGATAGACAACATAGTGGACATTTCCAACTATGTGCTCATGGAGATGGGACAGCCCCTTCACACATTTGACGCTGACAAGGTATCCGGAGGCAAGGTGATTGTCCGCCGTGCAGCTGCGGGAGAGAAGATCCGCACCCTTGACGGCGTTGAAAGGGAACTGCTTCCCGAGGATATAGTCATTGCCGACGCCGAAGGACCGATGTGCATCGCCGGAGTATTCGGCGGTGAAGACTCAGGAGTCTCCGACCAGACCGTCAGCGTTTTCATCGAAGGCGCATATTTCGATCCGGGGTCAATCCGCAAGACTTCCAAGAAGCATGGTCTCCAGACGGACGCCTCCTACAGGTTTGAAAGGGGATGTGACCCGCAGATGGCCATCGCAGGCGCAAAGCGGGCAGCCCTCCTCATCCAGGAACTTGCGGGCGGATGCGTGAAAGGCAAGGTCCGCGAATCCTATCCCCAGCCCATTGCCAGGAAAGAGATAGATCTCGATTACAACTGGGTTGAAGAATTCATAGGCAAGAAGATCGGTCATGACACGATTGAAAAGATCCTGACCTTCCTCCAGTACGAATTCATATCCAGGCGTGAAGACGGTGCCAGGGTCGCAGCTCCGACCTATATGGTCGATGTGGCCCGTCCGTGTGACGTCGTGGAGGAAATCCTCCGTATCTACGGCTACAACAACATCGACCTGCCCATGCATATGAAGATGTCTGTCAACGCCACTCCCAAGCCGGAACCGGAGGCGATCCGCAACGGAATCTCCAATTTCCTTGTAGCCAATGGCTTCAATGAGACGATGAACAACTCGCTCACCAAGGCTTCGGCATATGATTCACTGACGACTTTCCCGCCTGAGCGTCTCGTCCACATAGTGAATCCCCTCAGCTCCGACCTGAACGTGATGAGGCAGACCCTGCTTCTGAGCGGCCTCGAGGTAATCGCCTACAACATCAACAGGCAGACTTCCTACATGAAGATCTTCGAGTATGGCTCAGTCTATCAGAGGCTTCCCGAGACCGACGGCACGACGCTGAAGGGCTACGAAGAGCATCCGGCATATGCCCTGTTCATATCCGGAACTCCGGACAAGGCATGGCGCGAGACCCCGGGCAAGAGCAGCTACTTCGCCCTCAAGGGTTATGTGGAGCTCCTCCTCAGGCGCTTCGGCGCCGACATATGGCAGATGAACACTGCACCCGCTCCTTCTGACATATTCTCCGAAGGAGTGACCTACAGCCTTCCCGGAAAGGGCGCGCAGCTCGCCGTCATGGGAACCATAAAGCCTTCACTGGCCAGGAAATTCGATGTGAAGCAGCCTGTGTTCGCTGCAGAGATCAACTGGAACGTCCTCTTTGAACTGGTACGCAGGGACAAGGTCAAGTTCTCCGAACTGCCTCGCTTCCCGGAGGTCCGCAGGGACCTTGCCATCCTCCTCGATGAGCAGTGGGATTACGCGAGCCTCCGCAGGGCCGCATTCAAGGCCGCCAGGAACCTCCTCAAGGATGTCAGTCTCTTCGATGTCTATCGCGGTGACAAGATTCCCGCAGGGAAGAAACAGTATGCCCTCAGTTTCGTGCTCCAGGACAAGGACAAGACCCTGACTGACGCCGACACCGAGAACGCGGTCAACCGCATAATGTCCGCCTTCCGCAAGGAATTCGGTGCCGAGCTGAGGTAGTGCATGGCCAAGGTTTGGGCATATGTCCTTCTGCTCGGGGCTCTGCTGACCGGTTTGCCGTCCTGCGACCGCGGGGCGAAGGTGATACCGCGCAGCAAGTTCGCGGAGGTATATGCCGACCTTTTCATGGCCGATGTGTGGATGACCCAGAATCCTGACGAGAGGGGAAAGGCTGACACGACAAGGTTCTACGAATACATATTGAACAAGAGGGGCTACACTACTGAAGATTATCTGCGGAGCGTGGATTATTATCTTGATGATCCGGAGCGTTATTCGAAGATACTCAAGCAGGCCAGCGCCATACTTGACAGGCAGGAACGGTCTGTCAGCAGGTTGGTTGAGGCTGAAACAAGTGAGGAAGAGATGGTCTCCAAGCGTCGTGAATACCAGCCCGAATTCCTGCTTTTCAGCACTCTGTTCGAAAAAGACGTACTTCCTGACACTATCTGCATCAAGACCGACAAATACGGACGTATGCTTCCGGAACCGGTTCTTCCGGATTCCCTGTGGCGTGGTCCCGGCTTGACCATTGCCCGGGACACCCTTAAGACCGTTACTGAAAAACAGCCTGCATCATGATGAGGGAAGACATAGTTTTCGGGCCTATCCACTCCCGCCGCCTGGGCTCGTCTCTCGGGATAAACCTTTTGCCGAGAAACGGGAAACTGTGCAATTTCGACTGCATATACTGTGAATGCGGGTGGAACAGGGACGGACGGGGTGACAGGAGAATCGCCACGGCGGATGAACTTGAAGATGCATTGAAGGCCAAGCTGGAAGAGTGTGCCGCCGGTGGTGTGCACATTGATTCCATAACGTTCTCCGGGGACGGGGAACCTACCATCAATCCGGAATTCCCCAGGATCATAGACATTACCCTTTCGCTTCGGGACTCTCTCTGTCCCGGCGCAAAGGTGTCTGTGCTGACCAATGCTACCATGATAGGGAAAGAGGCTGTCTTCCAGGCCCTGAGAAAGGTGGATAACCCCATCCTCAAGCTGGATGCGCCAGATGATGAGGCGGTCAGGAAGATTAATCACCCGGCCCCCGGTTACAGCGTCGAAAAGACGATTGAAGGCATGCTCCGTTTCAAGGGTGACTTCGTGCTCCAGACAATGTTCCTCAAGAGTCCGGATTTCGATTCGTCCGACCCGGATATGCTTTCCCGCTGGATGGACATAGTACGGAAGGTCTCTCCCCGTGAGATAATGGTCTACACCATTGACAGGGAGACTCCTGCAAAAGATCTCCAGAAGTTTACGGTCGAACAGATGACAGCCCTGGTAAAGCCTCTCACCGATGAGGGGTTCGTAGTACAGGTCAGGGGATGAAACAATTGAAAGACAACTAATTCAGATATCATATGGATAATTTTTTTACCAAGTATGGATACACACCTGATGCAGAGGCCATAGGCCGCAGCCTCGATGTGATAGCTGCGAATGTGGAAGGGGCTGCAACCCCCGAGGTCCTCAAGAATTGCTTCGCAGCCATGGACGTGACTACTTTGCACACCAATGACACCGTGGCTTCAGTGCACAGCCTGGTGCAGAAGGTCAATAACCTCGCCGTCGAGTTCCCCTCCTATCCTCTCCCGGCATCCATCTGCGTCTATCCCAATTTCGCGTCTGTAGTGAGGGATGCCAGGAAGGATCCCCGGGTCCATGTCACTACGGTGTCCAGCTGTTTCCCCTCGGCCCAGAGTTTCCTGGAGGTGAAGGTCAAAGAGTGTGAGATGGCTGTAGCTGCTGGTGCGGACGAGATAGATATAGTGCTGGCCCTGAACTCTTTCCTTGCAGGTGATTTCGATTCGGCCCGCCGTGAGATCCGTGCAATGCGCAAGGCTGTCGATGATGCCGCCGCCAAGGAGGGCCGTAAGGTTGTCCTGAAGGTCATCCTCGAGACAGGTCTTCTGGTGAGCGTAGAGAATATCGCCAATGCCTCATTCCTCGCCATGGAAGAGGGAGCTGATTTCATCAAGACTTCCACCGGTAAGGTAAGTGTAAACGCGACTCCGACAGCGGCATATGTGATGTGCTCATGTATCCGCAAATTCTACGAGAAGACAGGGCGCAAGGTAGGTTTCAAGGCTGCCGGCGGCATTTCTTCCGCCATGGACGCCGTGTGCTATTATTCCATAGTCTCTACCGTCCTCGGGAAAGAGTGGCTTGGCAGTGACCTGTTCCGCCTTGGCGTCAGCCGTCTGGCCAACAGCCTCATTTCCGCAGTGGAGCAGAAGACAGTGACTTATTTTTAGCTGAAACCGTAAACGGATAATCTGCCTCCGGATGCTCCCGGAGCCCGTTTCCCAGGTGCGGATGACACATTCCAGCCAGGTTCTGGACTTTTAAAAACGCCCTCTGACACACGTCAGAGGGCGTTTTTTGCAAATAAACGTTTCTTTTTTCAGTAAACCGATAGGCCCTTCTACTTTTGCCTCGGACTGACAAATAAAACGTACGTGAAATGAAGAACTTACTGGATTTTCTGCCAATCCTGGCAATTGTGCCCGTCATGGCGATCTCGTGTGAGAAGGGGGATCCGCTGTCCCTCCCGGCGGGAAAGGATGACATTATTGATGGGCTTGCACACGAGGAGATAGTCCTTGGAAAGCAGCTCGACGATCCCTACTCCCTGGAGAACATGGAGGCGGCTTTGAAAAGCCTCTATCCTACAAAGGCGGGGAGGGTGGACCTTGAACCTACGGACCTCTACGTGCGGTTCCTCCCCAAGGATGAGAACCAGCTGCAGCAGCTGGAAGACATGGGACTGGAACTGCTTGACCATCCGATGGATTACGAAATACTCCAGGAGGGGGATTACTACCATGACCCCACCCTCCCTGAAGAGAAGATCACCTGGCAGTATGCGGTAGTGCCGACCGGTTTCAAGTTCCCTTCCGGTTTTGTCTATGAGACCCTGGACCGGTGCTATATCACGGAAAATGACCCGGTGACCCGTGCAGACGACGGTATAGACTGGCAGGAGGTTGAGCGTGAGGCTTTCCGCCTGACAGGCAATGAATCGTTCCTGGAGCCCATGACGAAGGCCGCCAAGCACAAGCCTGCCGGAAGGATAACCATAGTGGACGGGAATGCGAACGGAGGCGAACCGTTCGGGGTTGCCGGAGTAAAGGTATCCTGTAATGCTTTCGTGAAGTTTTCTTCGGCATACACCGACCGTGACGGCTACTATGAGATTCCGACCAAGTATTCCGCCAGACTGCGCTACCGCCTGCTGTTCAGGAACAAGAAGGGCTTCTCGATAGGCTTCAACATGATCCTTACCCATGCATCATTCTCCACCCTTGGAGGCGGACCTGCAGAAGGGAAAAGCGTGACGGTTAACAGGAATTCGGACAGGAAGCTGTTCACCAGATGCGTGGTAAACAATACGGCATATGACTGGTACTCCCGATGTGAGGAGGGTGACCTGGGCATTATGGCACCTCCAAAGGGCCTCCGCATATGGCTGTTCCAGAAGATGGGCAGCAGCAGCGCCTGCATGCTCAAGCACGGGGCTGTGATCGACAATTCGCTGGTACGCGGTTTCCTTGGGGATTATGCGGGCCTGGTCAAGAGCATCCTGCCGGACATCACCCTCGGATTGAAAGACAGGGAAAACTATTCCCAGGTCTATGCTGCCACATGTCATGAACTGGCACATGCAAGCCATTTCGCCCAGGTTGGGAAGGGCTTCTGGGACAAGTACATATCCTATATCCTCCGGTCTTTCGTGGAGAACGGCTTCACTACATACGGTGACGGCACGACAAGCGGGGCCGGCTATTGTGAAGTGGGTGAAATGTGGGGTTATTACATGGAGAACAAGACCTATAACGACCGTTATGGCGGCTCTATGCCGAATTTCGGGAACAATTTCTGGTTCCATCCCCAGATCTTCCGTTATCTGGACGAAAGGGGAATGAAATGCGGGGAGATCTTCAAGGCACTGACTCCAGAGGTGACCGACAAGGACAAGCTCAGGGCAAAGCTGCTGGAACTCTATCCGTCCCGCAAATCCGTAATAGAACAGGTGTTCGAGAGATATTGATAAAACTGCAATAAAATGAAGAAGTTGATTCTCTGTGTGTCGGCTTTGGTCGTAGCCGCTTTCGGGCTTCGTGCCCAGGATGTTTCAATTACCACGAACCTGGCGGACTATGCGGATTTCGGGACTCTCAACGTTGAGGCGTCATATGCACTCGCCCAGCATTGGAGCATCCTTGCGGGAGGAAAGTACAATCCGTTCAGGTTCGGGGAGGGTGAAGGCGTTAAGCAGGATAAGCGCCGGCGCCTGTCCGCAGGAATGCGCTGGTGGCCGTGGCATGTCTATTCCGGCTGGTGGCTCGCGGGCAAGGTGCAGGTCGAAGAGTACAGTTCCGGCGGGATCCTGTCAAGGGAGACCCAGGAGGGGATGCGCTATGGGGGAAGTCTTTCAGGAGGTTACACCTATATGATCAACAAGCATCTCAATGCCTCTTTCGGTGCAGGAATGTGGGGCGGATATGACAAGTTTACAAAGTACAGCTGTCCTGTCTGCGGCCTTACCATCGACAAAGGAGAGAAGGTGTTCTTCCTACCGGATGAGCTGATAGTTGCATTGACATATGTCTTCTGACGCGAAGGGTCATCTTCTTCTGTCCATGGCGGTATCCCTGATCCTCCTCTGTGTTGCATGCTGGAGCTGCAGCGTCCTGGAGGACCGGGATGACTGTCCATGCCTGCTGGTACTTGACCTGGGTGTCCTTCGCGGACAGGACCGTTTTCCGGTCACGTTAGCCGTATCAGGCCAGGGAGGCTTTTTCTATACTGACACACTCTGGAGGGAGGATTCCCGTTTCGACTATTACCTGGAAGTGCCCAGAGGGGAGACGGTCATCTACGCAGTAAATGCCGCGGGCGCATTCTTCGTCCCAGGCTACGGGCTGAAAATCACATCTGGAGCCCAGTGTCCGAAGGTCTGGATGAGCGTCAGGAGACTCAACCTTGGTGCAGAGAGATGCCGTGACACCCTGAGACTGTCCAAGAACTACTGCCTCCTGGACATCCGCATTTCCGAAAGCGGCAACAAGACCCTCGGCTGGCCCTTCCTGGTGGAGGTCAGCGGGGGAGTGGATGGATATGACTCTGCCGGGAATCCTGTCCCGGGCCGCTTCGCGGCTGCCCTCTGGCCTTCGCGGGAAGGATATGCTCCCGTGAGCGTGCCCCGGCAGGTGGACAATTCCCTCCGGCTGGACATCACCAACTCCACCGGAGTGCTCAGGTCTTTCGCCCTCGGGGAGTTCATTGCAGAGTCCGGCTATGACTGGGGTGCTGAGAACCTGGAGGACCTTCCGGTACAGATAGACTATGCTTCAACATCCATTACCATCAAGATCGACCTCTGGGAGAAAACGATCCCCTTCGAGATTGTCATATAAATGCTTATCTTTGGGAAAATTAATCATTTCCGAAGATGAAACGCGTATTCTTGAGCACTCTTCTGGCGCTGCTTGCCACCGTCGTGTACGGTCAGCAGTTCAGACTCAACAACTCAGGCTATTTCTCCTGCGGCGGAGTCGATGCGATGCTTTTCAACGACTACTACCCTGAGGGCCATCAGGGAGGTGTAAGCGTCATAATGCATGGGAAACGCGTCTTTACAAACGGTGACATCCGTTTTGACGAGACCCCCGGGCAGTGGCAGCCGGTGCCTAAGAAGCTTTCAAGCAGTCAGGAGGGTGGGAGCCTTGTGACCCGCCTGGCCTATCCCGACTCCAGCAGGCACGCCACCGGTTTCAACCCCATGTTCTATCCGGATGTCCAGCTCACCTATTCAGTGACTCTCACGCCGAAGGGAAAGGGGCTTGAGGTTGTGGTGGATCTTGACCAGCCAATCCCGGAGAAGTTCATCGGCAAGGCCGGATTCAACCTGGAAATCTTCCCGGGCTGGGTCTTCGGAAAACCCTACCTGATGGACGGGAAGTCGGGCATATATCCCCAGCAGGCCAACGGACCCGTGAAAGAAGGCGCTTCATATACTGAGAATCTCGGAGATTTCTACATCAAGGGCCGGCCTTATTCCGACTTCGAAGGCTTCAACGCCCTTACCGATTACAGCCCGTTCACAGCCGACAGGATAGTCGCCGAGCCATATGCGGTCGGACATCGCTTCACATCCCGTCCGGATGATCCATATATGCGGTTTACAATTACTTCCGAGACTGCGCCGCTGAAGCTTTACGACGGCAGGATGAACCACAACAACGGCTGGTTCGTGCTTCGGTCTGAGATCCCGTCTGGGGCGACAAAGGGAGCCGTGAAGTGGTACATCGAGCCAAATGTGGTCGAAGACTGGAGGTACAAGCCGGTGGTCCAGGTCTCCCAGGTAGGCTATATGCCTTCGCAGCAGAAAGTCGCCGTCATCGAACTGGACCGCAGGGACAGCGTGCTTCCTTCAGCGGAGCTGGTGAGATTCACCGACAGTGGAGAAGAAGTCGTCAAAACCGTGCCTGTACGCAAATGGGACGGTAACTTTCTGAGATACACATATGCAAAGGCGGATTTCACTGACGTGAAGGAGCCCGGGGCATATGTACTGCGCTACGGCGGCAGCGAGTCTCCTGTCTTCCAGATCGCCGGTGACGTCTATGACCGCGGTGTCTGACAGCCTGTCATCGAGTACTTCCTCCCCGTCCAGATGTGCCATATGCGCGTGGCGGAGAAGTACCGCGTCTGGCATGACGTCTGCCATATGGATGATGCCAAGATGGCGGCTGTGGGGAATTATATTGACGGATATGTGCAGCTTGAAGGCGATGACACGGCGCTCCCGGTGGGAAAGAACAGTCATCTGCTGAGCAACGGCGGCTGGCATGACGCCGGGGATTTCGATCTTCGCATTGAATCGCAACTCGGTGAAAGCTATATACTTACCCGTGCCTGGGAGGCTTTCCGTCCGGACATCGACGTGACCAGCATAGACTTCGACAAGCATGTGACCGAAATCCATCAGCCCGACGGGAAGAATGACATCCTGCAGCAGATTGAGAACGGTGCCCTTACCGCGGTCAACGGTTACCTGGCCCTTGGCCGGCTCTACCGCGGGATCATATGCAGGAACCTCCGGCAGTACGTGATGCTCGGGGATGCCTCCGCGATGACGGACAACATCCCGGGGAATGATGATGACCGCTGGGTCTTTACATATGGCCACGGACGCGACCTTTCCTCGGCCACTTCGCTTGCTGCCGTTTCCAGGGCGCTTAAAGGCCACAACGACACCCTTTCAGCGCATTGCCTGGATATAGCCAGGGCGATTTTCGAGGGGACTGCCGCCGATGAGCGCAACGCCGGAGGGATGATCAACCTGGCCATCGAACTTTACAGGACGACCGGTGACCGGAAGTATTTCGATTTCGTGATGTCCCGGTGGGACCAGGTTGTCAGCGGAGCCCGGAGGGATCCGTCGTCCACAGCCGCATTCGCGAAGTCGCTCGAGGGCGACAAGAAATACCGTAAACAGTACGCAGCATACCGCGAGGCCCTTATGGCGTACCGCGACCAGCTTTCCCGCCAGACTGCCGAGACGCCGTACGGAGTGCCTTACCGCCCGGACATATGGGGAGCCGGATGGACGATACAGAGATTCGGCTATAACCATTATTTC
>CADCQP010000044.1 GCA_902803535.1 uncultured Bacteroidia bacterium
GCCCCATGTATTACAGCCTCCCAGAGGGTCTGTGCATCATATCCCCTGATTCCTTTGAGATAGGCGTCAGCCACAACGGATGCGCTGTTGTTGCCTACCATGCAGTTGCGGTGTCCTGGGGATTCCCATTCAGGGAGGAAACCGCTTTCCAGGTAATCGTTTACCAAGCCCTCCTGGACCTTTGCCGAAGTTTCGGGGTAAATCAGGTTCATGAGGGGGAACAGGCTCCTGAAAGTGTCCCAGAATCCGGTGTCTGTGAAGAACCAGCCTTTCTCGACTTTCCCGGTGTGGGGACTGTAATGGACCCTTTCTCCGGAGGAGGTGACTTCCGAGAGATCCCTGGGGAAGAGGAGGGCCCTGTAGAGGCAGGAGTAGAATGTCCTCAGGTGGTCGATGTTGCCGTCTTCCACCTCGATCCGGCCGAGGACCTTATTCCATGCGTCCCTGGCTGCTGTCTTGGTCTCGGCGAAGGTGGGGGAGAGCTCCGTGAGGTTCTGCGAAGCCTGCTCCCCGGATATGAATGAAGATGCCACCCTGAGAGTTACCTGCTGTCCAGCCTTTGTGGGGAATCCGACTATCGCCTGGGAGTGGCGGGAATTTACCTGATTCCCTTCAATGGTTTCTCCGTCAGAAACGACTCGTACATATGTAAACGGGGTGTCGGATTCAATGACGAACCAGTTGCGGAAGCCTTCCGCCACTCCGCCGTGAGCGTTGGTGTCGTATCCGGTTATCCGCCTGTCTCCAACCTCGATCCCCGAGTCCCCGGGGAAGGCGTCCACTACAAGGAAGGAAGTGTCTTTCTGGGGATATGTGATCCTGAAATGCGCTGCGTGGGAAGTCGGGGTGACCTCCACCGTGGCGTCATGGTCGGCGAGATAGACGCTGTAGTAGTACGGGGTGGCCGTTTCGGCCTTGTGAGAGAACCAGCTCGCGCGTTCGTTTTCGTCCCATATGGGGCCGGAAGTAACTGGCATCAAGGAGAATGCGCCGTAGTCGTTAATCCACGGGGATGGCTGGTGGGTCTGTTTTATGCCCCTGATCTTCGTGGCATCATACCTGTAGATCCATCCGTTCCCGTCGGCTCCAGTCTGGGGGGTCCAGAAGTTCATTCCCCAGGGGACAGCTATGGCTGGATAGGTGTTCCCGGTGGAGAGATTGAATGTGGACATGGTCCCGCCGAGGGGGTTGACGTAATCTACCGGATCACATGTAGTCGAAACGGGGCTTTGCGAGCATGACATTGCTATGGCCATGCAGGCAGCGATTGCGGAGGTTTGAAGGATTTTCATATATTTGTACAAAACATACAAATATAAGCTAAAACTGCGTTTATTTGTCTATGAAAAAGTCCACTTCCATGTTTATCAAGGGGGCTGTCCTGGCCTTTATCGCCCTGTTGATGCTGATCCCCTTGTTTATGGTTGAGAATCAGATCCGCGACCGGCGCAGGAATGCAGAAAGTTGCCGCGCAGAAGTTTCACAGAGCTGGAGTAACGCACAGACTCTCGCCGGACCGGCCATAATCATACAATACGACAGGGAAGAGAAGGATGCTGACGGGAAATCCACCATTAAGCATATGACCGAGACGGTCTTTCCTAAGACCCTTGAACTCGGGATAGATGCGGCCGTGCGCAAGCTTCACCGTTCGATCTACGATGTGATGGTGTACAACTCCGACGTCGATGCGGGCGGGACATTCGTCCTTCCTGCGAAACTGGCGGACTTGGATGTGAAGGGCGCGACCTTCAAGATGGGGATCAGCGACCTGCGAGGTATAGAAGGGAACGTAGACTTCAAGTTCGGAAACGTAGAGGGCACCTTCAGTGAGGGTACTTCCGGCGATAAGGGCTCCTACATCCGCGAAGCCATATCCCTGGACAGGGACTTGATGGACGGCACGACAGTCATTCCGTTCAGTCTCTCTTTCAAGGCAAAAGGTTCTGAGTATCTGATGGTTAAGCCATATGGGGAATTGACTGAGGTGAAGATGCATTCCGATTGCCCGGATCCTTCTTTCAACGGCGATTTCCTGCCGACAGAGAGGAGTGTCACTCCGGAGGGATTCGATGCCCGCTGGGTGGTTTCCCAGATCAACCGCGGAGCTCCTGATGACACATCGTTCGGGGTGCGGATGATGGAGCCGGTTTCCCAGTATCAGCAGTCCGAGAGGGCGGTTAAATATGCCATACTCATCATCCTGCTGGTCTTTGTGGCCGGGATGGCGGTGGAATTGATCAGCAAGAAGGAAATCAACCTGGTTCAGTATGTGGTAATAGGCCTATCACTGGTCCTGTTCTATGCGCTGGTCCTTTCATTCTCGGAATTCATATCCTTCCCGCTGGCATATGCAATCGCCGCCTTGATGACTACGGGCGCGTTGCTGGGCTATTTCCGGGGCATTCTCAAGAGCCGTGAGGCGTGGCTGCTGGCAGGCCTTGTCGCGGTCGCATATGCCGTAAGTTATGTCCTGCTGCAGATGCAGACCATAGCTTTCATGGCTGGCACACTCATTTTGTTTGCAGTTCTCGCCGCCATAATGTATCTTACACGGGACTTGAATTTTGAGCGTACCGAAGGATAGCATATGCCTCATCTTCTCTCTATCGATCTCTATCAGACTGCCGGTATAGGAGTATTGGCCCTTATGCTGGGATTCCTGTTCACCAGGACGGTCCCGTTCCTGAAACGCTACTGCATCCCCGCTCCTGTCTCCGGGGGACTGGTGGTCTCGCTCCTGATGCTGCTGGTCCATTCCATATGCGGGGTGGAGTTCCAGTTCGACGGCACTATCAAGGACGTCTGCATGATGCTCTTCTTCACTTCGGTGGGATATCAGTCCAATCTCCTGTCCCTCAAGCGTGGAGGACGGCCACTTGTGGTTATGCTGGCCCTTGTGACGGTCCTGATAGCGGTCCAGAATCTCCTGTCCACGGGAATCGCCCGGGGAATGGGCCTGGATCCCCTTGTCGGAATGGCGGCAGGATCCATCCCTATGTGCGGTGGGCACGGGACTTCGGGAGGATTCTCTCCTGTATTGGAGAGCATGGGCCTTCAAAGCGCCGCTTCGATTACTATGGCTTGTGCCACTTTCGGTCTGGTGGCTGGCTCCCTGATAGGCGGGCCACTGGCTGAGAACCTGATCCGGAAGCGCCATCTTGCGGAAGAATCTGGCTCTACCGACATTGTCTCCGGGATGGAAAGCAGTACTGCCGATCCGGCCTACAAGGA
>CADCQP010000045.1 GCA_902803535.1 uncultured Bacteroidia bacterium
CTCGGGATTGAAGACATATCTTGAAGGATGGTCTCCAGGGGGATAGGGGGCTCCGGGGGCGATGTCCTGGAAGCCGACGGAGTTGACAGCCAGCCCCCAGTCCCTGTCGTGCTGGCTCACCGCCAGGTATTTCAAGTGTTTCGATTCCACGTTTCTGATAGCTTTTGTCAAAAATAAACAGAAACTTGTCAAAAATCAAAGTTCTTATGCCAAAATGCATGAAACTGTGACAGTTTTAATAATTATCTTTACACGCTGAAAGCTGGACATTTTTAAATCGATCTCAATATGGAAAAGAAAATTTTCGGATTCAAGATGTTCCTCAAGCCCGGTTTCGCCGAGGAGTACAAACGCCGCCATGCCCTCCTGTGGCCGGAGATGATCAAACTCCTCAAGGAGAACGGAATAGGTAACTATTCCATCTTCCTGGACGAAGAAACCAACATCCTTTTCGCTTATCAGGAGGTTTCAGGAGAAGGCACATCCCAGGATCTCGGCACGACTGAAATCAACCGCAAATGGTGGGACTTCATGGCCGACATCATGGAAGTGAACCCGGACAATTCTCCTGTGACCATCCCCCTGAGGCAAATGTTCCATCTTGACTAGCGGGAAGCATATGGAAAAGCACAATTTCCTTGCATTTGACTGCGGTGCGACCAGTGGCCGCGCCGTTCTTGCTACTTTCGAGGAGGGGCATTTCGACATGCGCGAGATCCATCGCTTCCCCGACAGGATACTCAAATTCGACGGAAAGTGGTTCTGGGACATCTACGGGATGTTCAATTCTTTCAAGGAGGCCCTCGCCAAGGTCGCCGCTGAAGGGATCAAGCTGGATTCCATAGGCATCGATACCTGGGGAGTAGATTTCGGCCTTTTGGCTGAGGACGGTACCCTCCTGGGCCTTCCCCGCTGCTACAGGGATCCCTACACCGTGGGCGCTCCTGAAGAGGTCTTCAAGACCATTCCGCGCAAGGAACTCTACGGGGCCACCGGAATCCAGATCATGGATTTCAATTCCATCTTCCAGCTCCATGCCCAGAAGAAGGAAGGCTTCGCCCCGCTCAAGGGTGCACACGAGCTCCTCTTCATGCCGGACCTCCTGGCCTACCTGCTGACCGGTAACAGGGTCTGCGAGTACACCGACGCCTCTACCTCCGGGTTGATGAACCAGGAGAAGAGGGCCTTCCAGAAGGAGTTCCTCGAGAGGCTCGGAGTCAATCCCGACATCCTTAAGGATATCGTTCCTTCCGGCACGGTGAACGGCACCCTGCGCAAGGAGATCGCCGAAGAGACCGGTGTCGGAGAAGTTCCGGTAATCGCTGTCGCCGGCCACGACACGGCATCCGCAATAGCCGCCGTGCCCGCTTCGGGGCCGAATTTCGCCTACCTGAGCAGCGGTACTTGGAGCCTCATGGGCATCGAGACCCCCGCTCCCATAATCAACGAAAAGTCCGAGGCCCTGAACTTCACCAACGAAGGCGGCATCGAAGGCACCACGCGCTTCCTGAAGAATATCACGGGAATGTGGCTTCTCGAGCAGAGCCGCAAGACCTGGGCTGCGGAAGGAAGGACTTACACATATGCCGGAATCGAGACGATCGCGCGCGAGGCGGCCGACTTCCCGTCGAGAATCAACCCGGACGACCCGCGTTTCGCCGCTCCCGCCGACATGGACGCCGAGATCAAGGCCGCATGCCGTGAAAGCGGGCAGAGGGTGCCCGAAACCGACGGCGAGATGGTCAGCTGCATCTACCACTCCCTGGCTGACCGCTACAAGGAAGTGCTCGCCGCGCTCGGGGAGTTCGCCCCGTTCAAGATCGAGAAGCTTCATGTGATAGGCGGAGGAAGCGCCAATGCTACCGTAAGCCAGATTACCGCCGACACCATCGGGATCCCGGTAGTCGCCGGCCCGACCGAAGCTACCGCCATAGGCAACGTGATGATGCAGGCCAAGGCCGTCGGCCTCGTCGCCGACAGGTGGGAGATGCGCCGCCTGATCGCCGATGCATTCGAAGTAAAGACATATTATCCGAACAAATAATCATTAAAACCAATACCAATCATGAAAGAAGAAGCAATAAAAAAGGCATATGACCTTGCCAAGGAACGTTATGCAGCTATAGGCGTTGACACGGACAAAGCCATAGAACAACTTGAGAAACAGCAGATTTCACTCCATTGCTGGCAGACCGACGACGTAATCGGCTTTGAGAGCAACGCCGGCCTTTCAGGCGGTATCCAGACTACCGGAAACTATCCCGGCCGCGCCCGCAACATCGACGAGGTACGCAAGGACCTCGAGTTCGTAAAGACCCTCATCGCCGGTAACCACCGCGTGAACCTCCACGAAATCTACGGAGATTTCGGAGGCAAGTTCGTCGACCGTGAC